>NZ_AKJJ01000046.1:0-51791 GCF_000282395.1 Pseudomonas sp. GM55
CGCCCAGCCGTATCGGCTCGGTTATGCGCTGGGTAACGAGTTCTCTGACCACGTCATGGAGCGGCGCAACTACCTGTACCTCGCCCATTCGAAGCTGCGCTGCTGCTCCTATGGCCCGGAGCTGCGCGTCGGTGAGCTGCCCAGGCATCTGGTCGGCACCAGCCGCATCAAACGCGACGGCCAGACGATCTGGGAAAAAGAGTTTCTCAGTGGCGAAGACAACATGTGCCACAGCCTGGCCAATCTCGAATTTCATCACTTCAAGTACGCGCAGTTTTTGCGTCCCGGCGATGTGCACGTGCATTACTTCGGCACCGCCACGCTGTCGTTTGCCGACGGGGTGAAAACCCAGCCGGGGGATCGCTTCCATCTCAGTCTCGATGAGTTTGGTGCGCCCCTGGTCAACGGCATCGGCGAAAGCGCCCAGCCGCTGGGCATCGGTCAGGTGCGCACGCTTTAAACCTTCAATCTCCGGCGTTGCTGGCCGGACAAGGAAACCTCAATGACGTTGCCACTAGGACACAACTACATCGGCGGTCGTCGCAGCGCCAACGGCACGCTGCAACTGCAAAGCCTCGACGCCACCACGGGTGAGCCGCTCCCCGGAATCTTCTTCCAGGCCAGCGAAGCCGAAGTGGACGCAGCCGCCAAAGCGGCGGCTGCGGCGTACCCGATCTACCGCAACCTGAGTGCGGAAAAACGTGCCCGGTTTCTCGATGCCATTGCCGATGAAATCGACGGGCTGGGCGATGAGTTCGTGGCCACCGTGTGTCGCGAAACGGCGTTGCCGGCCGGGCGTATCCAAGGTGAGCGTGCACGCACCAGCGGTCAGTTGCGCCTGTTCGCCAAGGTACTGCGTCGCGGCGATTTCCTTGGTGCGCGCATCGACCGCGCATTACCGGATCGTCAGCCGTTGCCACGCCCGGATCTGCGTCAGTACCGCATCGCCCTGGGGCCAGTCGCGGTGTTCGGTGCCAGCAACTTCCCCTTGGCATTCTCTACGGCCGGCGGCGATACCGCCTCGGCACTGGCCGCCGGTTGCCCGGTGGTGTTCAAGGCCCACAGCGGGCACATGGCAACCGCCGAGTGGGTGGCGGATGCGATCATCCGCGCCGCGGAAAAAACCGCGATGCCGGCCGGTGTATTCAACATGATCTATGGCGGTGGGGTCGGCGAATGGCTGGTCAAGCATCCGGCGATTCAGGCGGTGGGCTTCACCGGCTCGCTCAAGGGGGGCAATGCCCTGAGCCACATGGCCGCGAACCGACCGCAGCCGATCCCGGTGTTCGCCGAGATGTCGAGCATCAACCCGGTGTTCCTGCTGCCAGACGCGCTCAAGGTGCGCGGTGAGCAGATCGCAGCGCAACTAGCCGGTTCGGTGACCCAGGGTTGCGGGCAGTTCTGTACCAATCCCGGCCTGGTCATTGGTTTGCGCTCGCCGCAGTTCAGCCAGTTTCTGCAGCAGTTCTGCGCCAACATGAACGAGCAGCCGGCGCAAACCATGCTCAATGCCGGCACGCTGGCCAGTTACAGCCGGGGCCTTGACGAACTGTACGAACATCCGGGCCTGACCCATCTGGCAGGCCGGCCGCAACAGGGCAATCAGGCGCAGCCACAGGTGTTCAAGGCCGATTTCAGCCTGTTGCTCAAGGGCGATCAATTGCTGCAGGAGGAAGTGTTCGGGCCAACCACCATCGTCATCGAGGTCGAGGATCGGCCGCAGTTGGCGGCGGCGCTGCAGGGACTGCGCGGGCAACTGACGGCGACGCTGATTGGTGAGGCAGATGAACTGCTGGAGTACCGCTGGCTGGGTGAATTGCTGCAAGAAAAGGTCGGACGGATCTTGCTCAACGGCTATCCGACCGGGGTCGAAGTGTGCGAGGCCATGGTGCATGGCGGGCCGTATCCGGCGACATCCGACTCGCGGGGCACCTCGGTCGGCACCCTGGCGATCGATCGTTTCCTGCGGCCGGTGTGTTTTCAGAATTATCCGGATGCGCTGCTGCCCGAGGCGTTGCAGAACGCCAATCCGCTGGGGATTCGGCGGTTGGTGGATGGGGAGGTGAGCCAGTCAGCCTTGTAGTGCCAGAGCGATCGCCATCGCTGGCAAGCCAGCTCCCACAGGTTTTGGAGTCGTACACGGTTTTGTGTATGTCATCAATAACTGTGGGAGCTGGCTGGCCAGCGATGGCGTCATAAACAACACCCAATGACTACCGGGCATTCACCTCGGCAACCTTCACCGCCGCCGGCTTCAACACCAGCCACAACGCCACTGCAATCAACACCCCGCCATAAACATGCGCCATCGACAGTGGCTCATCGAGGAACAACCCTCCCCACAACACCCCGAACAGCGGAATCAGGAAGGTCGTGGTCATCGATTTCACCGGACCAATCGAGCTCAGCAGCCGGAAATAAATAATGTAGGCAAACGCCGTGCAGCCCAGCCCCAGGCCCAGCAACGACAGCCACACGTTCCAGCCGCCCCAGCTCGCCGGTGGCTGGCTGATCACGCTGTAACCGAACAGCGGCAGCAGGAACAACGTCGCGCCGAGCATGCTGCCCAGTGCCGACAAACGGCTGTCCAGGCCACCGGCCTGATCGAGCCAGCGCCGGGCCAGGAATCCGGCAAAACCGTAGCACGTGGTGGCGAGCAGGCAGGCGACGGCACCCATCAACAACCCGATATCGAACGCCACCGGGCCCGCGCGGGTCAGCACGCCGACCCCGAACAGCCCGAGAAAAACTCCGCCGAGCTTGGCGGCGGTGAGCCTTTCATGGAAAAACAGGCCACCGATCAGCACGCCCATCAGCGGTGTGGTGGCGTTGAAAATCGACGAGTAACCGGCAGGCAGCACCTGCGCTGCAACGGAGTACAGGGTCGCCGGGATGCCGGAGTTGATCACCCCGAGCAGCATCACCGTTTTGAGTTTGCCCTTGAAATCCCAACTGATGCGCATCAGCCCAAGAATCACCAGCAGTCCGGCAGCGGCTATCGATACACGGAAAAAAGCGGTAGGAATGCTGCCGATCACCGGGGCGATGATGCGCATGAACAGAAAACTCGCACCCCAAATGGCCGCCAGGGACAGTAAACGGAAAATATCGACGGGGTTCACAGTGCGTTCCTTCCTTGAGGGAGGGGCGAAAGTGTTGCTGAGTGCGGGATCGATGGCAACCGAAAACCGGACGTTGAACTCTTCAGGGCGTCGATGACGCGGCGGCGGGAAAATTACGCTTCTCCTGCACCCGGTTCACTGGCTAAGCTCAAGCCTTCCGAATTCCCGCAGAGGTCTCAACATGCCGCAGCAATGGCCAGCCGCCGACATCGCCCGCTTGATCCTCGATGGCTTTGACGATTACCGCGAGCATTTTCGCCAGATCACCGACGGCGCCCGGGCCCGTTTCGAGCAGGCCCTGTGGCAAGAGACGCAATCGGCGTCGGCGGCACGCATCAATCTGTACGAAGACAAAGTCGGTGAAACGGTGGAGCGACTGCGCACCGCGTTTGACGCCGACACGCTGGACGTCAGCTGCTGGCCGCTGGTCAAAAGCGCCTACATCAGCCTGATCGACCTGCGCTTCGACGATGAACTGTCCGAGACCTGGTACAACTCGATCTTCTGCGGGCTGTTCAGCCATGACCTGATCAGCGACGGCTGCATGTTCATCCACACCACCCGGCCGAGCCTGCGCCGTGCCCGGGCCGCGCAAACCCGCACCTACAAGCCGCAAGGCCAATTGTCGGCCATGCTCGCCAGCATTTTCGCCGACTACCGCTTCAGCGAAGAATACGCCGACCTGCCAGGGGACCTGCGCCGCCTCGAAGCGCAACTGCGCGAGAACCTGCCGGATTGGGTGTGCAAGGACCCGGAATTGAGCGTCGAGCTGTTTTCCTCGGTGCTGTACCGCAATAAAGGCGCGTACCTGGTGGGGCGCATCTACACCGCCGACGAGCAATGGCCGCTGGCAATTCCATTGCTGCACCTCGAAGGGCGCGGCATCCAGATCGATGCGCTGATCACCGACGAGGCGGACGTGTCGATCATTTTCTCCTTTACCCGCTCGTATTTCATGGTGGACGTGCCGGTGCCGGCGGAGTTTATCGGCTTCCTGCGGCGGATCCTGCCGGGCAAGCACATAGCCGAGCTGTACACCTCGATTGGCTTCTACAAGCATGGCAAGTCGGAGTTCTACCGGGCCCTGATCAATCACCTGGCCAACACCGACGACCAGTTCATCATGGCCCCCGGTGTGCGCGGCATGGTCATGAGCGTGTTCACCCTGCCGGGTTTCAACACCGTGTTCAAAATCATCAAGGACCGTTTCTCGCCGTCGAAAAACGTCGACCGCGCTACGGTGATCGAAAAGTACCGTTTGGTGAAGAGCGTCGACCGGGTCGGACGCATGGCCGATACCCAGGAGTTCGCCGACTTCCGTTTCCCGCTGAGCAAGTTCGACCCGGCGTGCCTGGAGGAGCTGCTGGAAGTCGCACCGTCCACGGTATCGGTGGAAGACGACACGGTGCTTATCCGTCACTGCTGGACCGAGCGCCGCATGACCCCGCTGAACCTCTACCTGGAAAACGCCAACGAGGCGCAGGTGCGCGAGGCCCTGGAAGACTACGGGCTGGCGATCAAGCAACTGGCGGCGGCGAACATCTTTCCCGGCGACATGCTGTTGAAGAACTTCGGGGTGACCCGTCACGGCCGGGTGGTGTTCTACGACTATGACGAGATCTGCTTCCTCACCGAGGCCAATTTTCGCCACATCCCGGCACCGCGCACCCCCGAGGACGAAATGGCCTCCGAGCCGTGGTATTCGATCGGGCCGCTGGACGTGTTTCCGGAAGAGTTTCCGCCGTTCCTGTTTGCCGATTCGGGGCAGCGCCGGTTGTTCGACCAGCTGCATGGCGAGTTGTACAACGCCGATTACTGGAAGAGCCTGCAAGAGGCGATTCGGGCGGGGAAGGTGATTGATGTGTTTCCGTATCGGCGCAAGGGCCTGGACAGCGAATAGCCCTCCATCCGATACGCCCCCTGTAGGAGCCGGCTTGCCGGCGAAGGCAATCTTGAGCGTTGCATCGCCAGCCCGGACGCCTTCGCCGGCAAGCCGGCTCCTACAAGGGATCTCGCTCAACCTTTAAATCTGCGACAATCCGCACCCTGCGCCACTAGACGACCGAATTGCGTACCCGATGACCGACGAATCGCCCTCCATCGACAAACTGCTGAAAAACCTCGATCACGCCATGCTCGCCGACCGCCACCGGCTGCGGCGGCAGTTGCTTGAGCTGCGCAAGAAACCCGACGAGGCCAAGCTGGCCCAGTGGGTGGCGCGCCTGCAGGCGTCCTCTGATCAGGTGCTGGCGCGCAAGGCCAGCCTGCCGGTGATTCGTTACGACGACAGCCTGCCGATCGCCGCCAAGCGCGACGAAATCAAGAAAGCGCTGGAAAAGCACCAGGTGCTGATCATCGCCGGCGAAACCGGTTCGGGTAAAACCACCCAGTTGCCGAAGATCTGCCTGGAAATCGGTCGCGGCCAGCACGGCTTGATCGGGCACACCCAGCCGCGCCGGATCGCTGCGCGCAGCGTCGCCAGCCGGGTGGCCGAAGAACTCGGCACGCCGCTGGGCGCACTGGTCGGCTATCAGGTGCGCTTCGAGGATCAGAGCGATTCCAACACCCTGATCAAGCTGATGACCGACGGCATCCTGCTGGCGGAAACCCAGAACGACCGCTATCTGGAACGCTACGACACGATCATCGTCGACGAAGCCCACGAACGCAGCCTCAACATCGACTTCCTGCTCGGCTACCTGAAAACCCTGCTGCCACGCCGTCCGGACCTGAAGGTCATCATCACTTCGGCGACCATCGACCTGGAACGGTTCTCCAAACATTTCGACGATGCGCCGATTGTCGAAGTGTCCGGCCGTACTTTCCCGGTGGACACCTGGTATCGACCGCTGACCCTGGAGCAGGACGAAGAGGGCAACCGCGTCGAGGACGACCTGACGGTGGACCAGGCGATCCTCGCCACCCTCGACGAAATCGCCGCTTATGAGCGCAGCGAGCGCCGCAGCCCCGGTGACGTGCTGGTGTTCCTGCCGGGGGAGCGCGAAATTCGCGACGCCGCCGACATGCTGCGCAAGGCCCAGCTCAAGCACACCGAAATCCTGCCGTTGTATGCACGGCTGTCGCCGGCCGAGCAACAGCGAATTTTCCAGTCGCACCCGGGGCGCCGTGTGGTGCTGGCGACCAACGTCGCGGAAACCTCGCTGACCGTGCCAGGTATCCGTTACGTGATCGACAGCGGCACCGCGCGCATCAGCCGTTACAGCTACCGGGCCAAGGTTCAGCGCCTGCCGATCGAGGCCATTTCCCAGGCCAGTGCCAACCAGCGCAAGGGCCGTTGCGGGCGGGTCGAGCCGGGCATTTGCGTGCGCCTGTACAGCGAAGAGGATTTCCTCGGTCGCCCGGAATTCACCGATCCGGAAATCCTGCGGACCAACCTCGCGGCGGTCATCCTGCAGATGTTGCATCTGCGCCTCGGCGAGATCACCGCGTTCCCGTTCATCGAGCCGCCGGATGGCAAGGCCATCAGCGACGGTTTCAACCTGCTGCAAGAACTCTCGGCGGTGGATCGCAACAGTCAATTGACGCCGCTCGGTCGTCAACTGGCACGGCTGCCGGTGGACCCGCGCATGGGCCGCATGTTGCTCGAAGCGGCGAAGCTCGGCAGCTTGCAGGAAGTGCTGATCGTCGCCAGCGCCATGTCGATCCAGGACCCGCGTGAGCGCCCGCCGGAGCGTCAGCAAGCGGCGGATCAGGCCCACGCCCAGTGGAAAGACGCCGACTCGGACTTTGCCGGACTGGTCAATCTGTGGCGCGGTTTCGAGGAGCAGCGCCAGGCACTGGGCGCCAACCCGCTGCGCAACTGGTGCCGCAAGAACTTCCTGAATTACCTGCGCCTGCGCGAATGGCGCGACTCCCATCGCCAGCTGAGCCTGATCTGCCGCGACATGCAGTTGAGCCTCAATAAAGAGCCGGCGGACTATCCGAAACTGCACAAAGCAGTGCTGGTGGGGTTGCTGAGCCAGATCGGCCAGAAAACCGAAGAGGGCGATTACCTCGGCGCACGTCAGCGGCGGTTCTGGATTCATCCGTCCTCGGGTATCGGCAAGAAGCGCCCTCAGTGGCTGATGACCGCCGAACTGGTGGAAACCACCAAGCTCTACGCGCGCATGGTGGCGAAGATCGACGCCGACTGGATCGAGCCGCTGGCCGGGCACCTGATCAAGAAAAACCACTTCGAACCCCACTGGGAGAAGAAGCGTGGCCAGGTCGTGGCGTTCGAGCAGATCACCCTGTTCGGGTTGATCGTGGTCGGCCGTCGGCCGGTGCACTACGGCCCGGTCGACCCGGTGGTGTCTCGCGAATTGTTCATCCGCGAAGCACTGGTGCGCGGCGAGATCCAGTCGAAAGCCAAGTGCCTGACCGCCAACAAACAGTTGCTGGAACAACTCGACGAACTGGAAGCCAAGGCCCGTCGTCGCGACATCCTCGCCGACGAAGAAACCCTGTTCGCCTTCTACGACGCGCGACTGCCGGCGGAGATCCATCAGACGGCGACCTTCGACAGCTGGTATCGGATCAACAGCCAGAAAGACCCGCAGCTGCTGATCATGCGCGAAGAGGACGTGCTGGCTCGCGAAGCCAGTGAAGTCACCGCCCAGCACTACCCGGATACGCTGCACATCGGCGATCTGGAATTGGCGCTCGGCTACCACTTCGAACCCAACCATCCAAGGGACGGCGTGACCCTGCGGGTGCCGGCACCGCTGTTGCCGATGCTGCCACCGGAACGCCTGGAATGGCTGGTGCCGGGTGTCATCGAAGCCAAGTGCATTGCGCTGGTGCGCAACTTGCCCAAGGCCTTGCGCAAGAACTTCGTGCCGGTGCCGGACTTCGTCAAGGCGGCCTTGCAGCGCATGACCTTTGCCGAGGGTTCGCTGCCCCAGGCCCTGGGGCGCGAGCTGCTGCGCATGACCGGAGCGCGGGTTAGTGATGAAGCCTGGACCGAGGCGGCGCAGCAGGTCGAAAGCCATCTGCGGATGAACCTGGAAATCGTCGACGGTCAGGGCAAGTTCCTCGGTGAAGGTCGCGATCTGGCTGAGCTGACTGCGCGTTTCGCCGAAGCCAGCCAGGCGGCGTTGGCCGTCCCGCAATCCGCGAAAAGCCAGCAACCGGTGGAGCCGAAAGTGTTCGCCGCCGTCGCCGAGAAAACCCAGCAGAAGATCGCCGGGCTGTCGATGACGGTGTATCCGGCGCTGGTGGAAGAGGCGGGCACGGTCAAGGAAGGACGTTTCTCGACGCCGGCCGAAGCCGAGTTCCAGCATCGCCGTGCGCTGCAGCGCCTGCTGATGCAGCAACTGGCCGAATCGGCGAAGTTCCTGCGCGGCAAGTTGCCGGGCCTGACCGAATTGGGTCTGTTGTATCGCGACATGGGGCGTGTCGATGCATTGGTGGAAGACATTCTGCTGGCCAGCCTCGACAGCTGCATTCTTGAGGGCGAAGACCCGCTGCCTCGTGACGGTGCGGGTCTGGCGTCCCTGGCAGAACGCAAGCGTGGCGCCTGGACCGAGCACGCCGAGCGTGTGGCGAAGCTGACCCTGGAAATCCTCAAGCTCTGGCACGGCTTGCAAAAGCGCTTCAAGGGCAAGATCGATCTGGCGCAAGCCGTGGCCCTGAACGATATCAAGCAGCAGCTCAGTCACCTGGTCTATCCGGGGTTTGTCCGGGAAACGCCGATGCAGTGGCTCAAGGAGTTGCCGCGTTACCTCAAGGCCATTGAGCAGCGCTTCGAAAAAATCGGTGCCCAGGTGCAGCGCGACCGGGTCTGGAGCGGCGAACTGAGCGGCCTGTGGACGCAATACCAGACCCGCGCCAGCAAACACGCCCAGGAAGGCAAGCGCGATCCGCAGCTGGAGTTGTATCGCTGGTGGCTGGAGGAATACCGGGTTTCGCTGTTTGCCCAGCAACTGGGGACCAAGGTGCCGATCTCCGACAAGCGGCTGAACAAGCAGTGGTCGCAAGTAGAGCCTTGACCCGCCCCCTGTAGGAGCGAGCTTGCTCGCGATGGTCGTCAACGATAATGCTGGGAGCCTGACAGCCCGCGGCGTTCTCTAGTTCATCGCGAGCGAGCTCGCTCCTACAAGGTATGTTGTCGCTCTTGCAAAAGGGGCGAAAACTCAAGGTTTATGGCAAACTTCGCGCCTATAAACGCCGGCCCCGCGGTTTTGAGCCTTCACGGTCGTCGGCAGGTCGGAATAAAGCGATGCCAGGTTTGCGTCCCCCGGATGGGAATTGACCCTTTGTGTATTGGTACGACGGTGCCAATACTTTCTGCCTGAACAGATTAGAGACACGACCATGCATAACGTCGTCATCAGTGGCACCGGCCTGTACACCCCGGCCAACAGCATTTCCAACGAAGAGCTGGTCCAGTCTTTCAACACTTATGTCGCGCAATTCAATGCCGACAACGCCGATGCCATCGCCCGCGGTGAAGTGCAAGCGTTGACTGAATCCAGCGCCGCATTCATCGAGAAAGCCTCCGGTATCAAGAGCCGCTTTGTCATGGACAAGGACGGAATCCTCGACCCGCAACGCATGGCCCCACGCCTGCCGGAGCGTTCCAACGACGAGTGGTCGGTGCTTTGCCAGATGGCCATCGGCGCGGCGGAACAAGCCTTGCAGCGCGCCGGCAAGACCGCAGCGGACATCGACGGCGTGATCGTTGCCTGCTCCAACCTGCAACGTGCTTACCCGGCCATTGCCATCGAAGTTCAGGAAGCGCTGGGCATCCAGGGTTTCGGTTTCGACATGAACGTGGCGTGCTCTTCGGCGACCTTCGGTATCCAGGCCGCCGCCAACAGCGTGCAACTGGGTCAGGCCCGGGCAATCCTGATGGTCAACCCGGAAGTCTGCACCGGCCACCTGAACTTCCGTGACCGTGACAGCCACTTCATCTTCGGCGATGCCGCCACCGCGGTGATCATCGAGCGTGCCGACCTGGCGACGTCCAAATACCAGTTCGACATTGTCAGCACCAAGCTGCTGACCAAGTTCTCCAATAACATCCGCAACAACTTCGGCTTCCTCAACCGCGCGGCGGAAGAGGGCATCGGCGCCAAGGACAAACTGTTCGTGCAGGAAGGCCGCAAGGTGTTCAAGGAAGTCTGCCCGATGGTGGCCGAGCTGATCAGTGAGCATCTGCAGGAGAACCAGCTCAACGTCAGCGATGTGAAGCGCTTCTGGCTGCACCAGGCCAACCTCAGCATGAACCACCTGATCGTCAAGAAACTGCTGGGCCGCGACGCCACCGAACAGGAAGCCCCGGTGATTCTCGACACCTACGCCAACACCAGTTCCGCAGGTTCCGTGATTGCGTTCCACAAGAATCAGGACGATCTGCCCGCCGGCTCGCTGGCCGTGCTCAGTTCGTTCGGTGCCGGTTATTCAATTGGTAGCGTGTTGCTGCGCAAGCGCTGAAATTGTTCGCGGTAAAAAAAATCGCAGCCAATGGCTGCGATTTTTTTTGCGCAAGTACAACGAGAAAATAGAAAAAGCCTGGCGTTGTTATATCGGAGGATGATGGGGACCGAGATAACAACGACAGGCTGTAAAGGCGTCCCGGGCTTCCTTGCCCGAGTCGTGTAGCGGGGTGAATCAGAACTTCGCTTCGGCATCCAGTTGCAGGGTGTTGATGTCCGAATCTTTCTTGTTGATGTTGGCGTTGGTCTGGTCCGAGGTCGCCATGAAGTAGGTCGCGCCCAGGGCGAAGTTCTTGTCCAGGTCGTAGCTCACTTTCAGCTTGCTGCCACGCGAACCGGTGAAGCCGTTGGCGAAGTCGGAGTCGGTGAAGGCACCCACTACAGCGTTACGCTGCACGTCGCGGTAGTTGTAGTCCAGGTTGAAGCCGTAGACCTTGGACTTCACACCGGCCAGCCAGCCAGTGTCCTGGTCGTTGCTGGCATCGGTGTTGTTGACGTACTGACCGTAGATCGACAACGGAACCGGCAGGTTGCTGAAGTCCAACTGGCCAAAGCCTTCGTACAGTTTGAAGGTTTCGCCCGGGCTGTTGCCGTTGACGGCCAAGGCGCACGGCGTGGTAACGGTGCCGGAAGTAGGGCAGGCACTGCTGCTGTCGTTGTCGTAGGAGTAGAGACTGCCACCCAGCGTCATTTTCATGCTGTCGGTGATGGCGAAGCGCGCGCCCAACTGGCCAGCGTACAGACGCAGGTCGTGCTTGAACTGCACGCCTTCACCGTCGACGTTGTCCTTGAGGGTGTAGTGACCCGCACTACCGAACAGCTCGGTGCTGCCGCTCAGCGGGTACTTGTAGGTGACGGCCAGACCTTCCGGGTTGATGTCGCTATCCCAGATGATGTCGCCCATGCTCACCCATTGTTGCGGCATTTTGCCGCCAACCAGGTGCAGGTTCTTGATCGCGTCCGGGTGGTAGTCGATGTAGCCCAGGTCCAGCCAGATCTGCTTCTTGTCGAAGTAGTTGTTCAGGTCCTGGTTGGTCGAGCGAGCGTCGTCGTTGCTGCCGGTAGCGATGCGGATACCGGTGTCGACTTGCGGGTTGATTTCGCTGTAGGCACCCAGGCGGGCACGAATGCGCTGACGGTCCTGGTCCTTGTTGTTTGGCACGCCATCGTTGTGCACGGTTTCTTCACGGAAACGTACGTCACCCTTGAACTGGGTCTTGGCGGCCCAGGCCAGTTTCTGGTCGAAGGCGCTCAGTGTGTCGGTTTTCTTCGCGGTGGCCGCGATTTGCTCGTTGGTCTCTTGCTGAGCCTGACGGGCGATCTGCTGGTCTTTCTGATCTCTGGCCAGCTCGGCTTGCAGTTCGCTGTACTGCGCGTTGGTGATCGAGCCGTTAGCCTTGAGCATGTCGAGCAGTTTGGCGTCGACTGCGGCACTGGCCGGAACACTCATGGCCAGCAACAGGCCACCGCACAAGGCCGCCGCAGTTTTCGTGGAAGCAAGACGCATATCAATCTCCGAAGATGAGAGGGGATGACAGAGCCATCCGGGACACAACCGACCGTAAGGGGCGGAAAACAGTGGCCGGGTATAACCCGGCGCTCTAAAAACAGGCGCCAGTATCGCGATGGTTTATGACAGAGCGGTGGCGATGTGATGTCATGTCGATGACGATACAAAGTCGCCGTGAACTATTGAGTTAGAGCACTGTCGTCGTTTTGCCCGTGTGCATTGCGCAGCGATGGGCGATACTCGCGGGGCTTTCACGCCATGAAGAGTGAGGACGGTGATGCCGTTGCAACGCCTGCAAAGACTGTCAGAAATCGCCCCGCAGACCTGGGACGCCCTGGTTCCGGAAAGTCAGCCTTTTCTGCGTCACGCTTTTTTGAGCGCGCTGGAGGACAGCGGCAGCGTCGGACCCCATTCCGGCTGGCAGCCCGAGCATTTGCTGCACATTGAAGGTGAGCGCCTGATCGCCGCGCTGCCCAGTTATCGCAAGTGGCATTCCTACGGCGAATACGTGTTCGATCACGCCTGGGCCGACGCCTGTGCACGCGCCGGCATCGATTACTACCCCAAACTGTTGAGCGCGGTGCCGTTCAGTCCTGTCAGCGGGCCGCGGCTGTTGGCGGCCACGGTAGAAGACGGCTTTGAATTATTGAACAGCCTGCCGGGCTACCTTGAGATAGAACAACTCTCCAGCGCCCACATCAACTTCACCGATCCGTTCACCGACGCGGCACTGAGCGAGCAGCCCGGCTGGTTGCAGCGCGTTGGCTGTCAGTACCACTGGCAGAATCGTGGCTATCGGGACTTTCAGGACTTTCTCGACGTGCTGAGTTCACGCAAGCGCAAACAGATGCGCAAGGAGCGCGAGCAGGTGGCCGGGCAGGGCTTTGAGTTCGAATGGCTGGAGGGGCGGGAGCTGAGTCAGGCGCAATGGGATTTCGTCTATGCCTGCTACGCCAATACGTACGCGGTGCGCCGACAAGCGCCGTATCTGACGCGGGCGTTTTTCAGCCTGTTGGCCGAACGCATGCCGGAGTCGATTCGCGTGGTGCTGGCCAAACAGGGTTCACGGCCGGTGGCGATGGCGTTCAGCCTGGTGGGGGGCGACAGCTTTTATGGGCGTTACTGGGGATGCCTGGCGGAGTTCGATCGCCTGCATTTCGAGACCTGTTTCTACCAGGGCATGGACTATGCCATCGCCAACGGTTTCCAGCGTTTCGATGCCGGGGCACAGGGCGAACACAAACTGATTCGTGGATTCGAGCCAGTCATTACGCATTCCTGGCACTACCTGCGGCATCCGGGGTTGAAAGCGGCGGTGAAAGACTTTCTGGAGCAGGAGCGGCTGGGGGTGATGGCTTATGCAGAGGATGCGAAGTCAGCCTTGCCATATCGACAAGGCTGATCTTCTCCTTATAGCGCGTCAGTTGTCTTCCTTACCCAGCCAGCGATACAGCACGCCGCCGACGACTGCACCGAGTAGCGGCGCGACCCAGAACATCCACAGTTGTTGAATCGCCCAGCCGCCGACGATCAGCGCCGGGCCGGTGCTGCGCGCCGGGTTGACCGAGGTGTTGGTGACCGGGATCGAGATCAGGTGGATGAGCGTCAGCCCCAGGCCGATGGCGATCGGTGCCAGTCCGGCCGGTGCACGTTTATCGGTGGCGCCGAGGATGATCAGGATGAACATCGCGGTCATCACCAGTTCACAGACGAAGCCTGCCGCCATCGAGTAGCCGCCAGGCGAGTGTTCGCCGTAGCCGTTGGACGCCAGGCCTCCCGCCAGTTCGAAACCGGGTTTGCCGCTGGCTATGAAGTACAGCAGGGCGGCTGCAATCACGCCGCCAATGACCTGGGCAACGATGTAGGCCGGCAATTCATTGGCCGGAAACCGTCCACCTACCACCAGGCCGAGGGACACCGCAGGGTTGAGATGACAGCCGGAAATATGGCCGATGGCGAAAGCCATGGTCAGCACTGTCAGGCCAAACGCAAAGGACACTCCGAGCAGGCCGATTCCCACCTGCGGAAAAGCCGCCGCCAATACCGCACTGCCGCAACCACCCAACACCAGCCAGAACGTACCTACCAACTCGGTCGCCGAACGTTTTAACAGAGACATGAGAGAGTTCCCTTTCGAGATTATGCTGCCTTGTGCATCCAGCCGATGGACAGCAGAACCACCTCCAGAAGGTTGAAGTGAGTACAGCACGGTTTTTTCAGAATTCCAGCAGGCATGAAAAACCGCCAGGGCCCGTTGTTGGCGGGCCCAGGCGGTTTTCTATAATCTTTCGGCTTCACTTGCCCCCCCTGTAGGAGCGAGCTTGCTCGCGATGGTCGTCAACGATAATGCCGGGAGCCTGACAGCCCGCGGCGTTCTCTGGTTCATCGCGAGCAAGCTCGCTCCTACAGGTACGGTGACCATCTTCAGGATCAATCGATCCCGACAAATCCACCGGTCTGGTGTTGCCACAACCGTGCATACAAACCGCCATGGGCGAGCAGCTCGGCGTGGGTTCCGGTTTCGGCGATCTTGCCGTTTTCCAGCACCACCAGCCGGTCCATCCGGGCGATGGTCGAGAGCCGGTGGGCGATGGCGATCACGGTCTTGCCCTGCATCAGGGTTTCGAGGCTTTCCTGGATCGCCGCCTCGACTTCCGAATCCAGTGCCGATGTGGCCTCGTCCATGATCAGGATCGGCGCGTCCTTGAGCAACACGCGGGCAATGGCGATGCGCTGGCGCTGGCCGCCGGAGAGTTTCACTCCGCGTTCACCGACGTGGGCATCGAAACCGCTGCGGCCTTCGGCGTCCGAGAGTGAAGGAATGAAACCGTCAGCCCGGGCCTTGTGCACCGCTTCCCAGAGTTGCGCGTCGGTGGCGTCGGGTTTGCCATACAGCAGGTTGTCACGGATCGAGCGGTGCAGCAGCGACGTGTCCTGGGTGATCATGCCGATGCGTTCGCGCAGGCTTTCCTGGCTGACGTCGGCGATGTTCTGGCCGTCGATCAGGATGCGTCCGCCTTCGACGTCGTACAGGCGCAGCAGCAGGTTCACCAAGGTCGATTTGCCGGCACCGGACGGGCCGATCAGGCCGATTTTTTCACCGGCCTTGATGGTCAGGCTGAGGTCGCCGATGATCCCGCTCTGCTTGCCGTAGTGGAAGTCCACCTGTTCGAAGCGCACTTCGCCACGGGCCACTGCCAAGGGTTTGGCCTGGTCGCGGTCGGTGACGGAAACCGGTTGCGAGATGGTCTGCAGACCGTCCTGCACCATGCCGATGTTTTCGAAGATGCCGGTCACCACCCACATGATCCAGCCGGACATGTTGACGATACGGATCACCAGACCGGTGGCCAAGGCAATCGCCCCCACGCTGATCAGCGACTGCGTCCACAACCACAGGGCCAGGCCGGTGGTGCAGACGATCAGCAAGCCGTTCATACTGGTGATGACCACGTCCATGCTGGTGACCACACGGCCAGCCAATTGCGCCTTTTCGGTTTGTTCCTTGATCGCTTCGCGGGCGTATTGCTGTTCGAAGTGGGTGTGGGCGAACAGCTTCAGGGTAGTGATGTTGGTGTAGCCGTCGACAATCCGCCCCATGAGTTTGGAGCGCGCATCAGACGCCACCACCGAGCGATCCTTGACCCGTGGCACGAAGTGATAGAGGGCACCGATGAAGGCGAAGATCCATGTCAGCAGCGGGATCATCAGGCGCCAGTCGGCTTCGGCGAACAGCACCAGTGAACTGATGGCGTAGATCAGCACATGCCACAACGCATCCACGGCTTGCACGGCGGAATCGCGCAGTGAGTTGCCGGTTTGCATGATGCGTTGGGCGATGCGCCCGGCGAAGTCGTTCTGGAAGAAATTCAGGCTCTGCTTGAGCACGTAGCTGTGGTTCTGCCAGCGGATCATGCTGGTCATGCTGGGGCTCAGGGTCTGGTGCACCAGCAGGTCATGCAAGCCCACGAATATAGGGCGCAGCACCAGCGCGACCACCACCATCCAGGTCAGTTCGAGGGCGTGTTCCCGGAACAGATTGGCGTTCGGCGTGCCTTGGGCCAGGTCGATGATGCGGCTCAGGTAGCTGAACAACGCTACCTCGATCAATGCGCCAATCAGGCCGACGATCAACAGGACGGCGAAGCTCGGCCAGACCTGCTTGAGGTAATAAGTGTAGAAAGGGAAGACCCGGTCCGGCGGAGACGCCGTCGGCGCTTCACGGAAAACATCGATCAGTTTTTCAAAACGGCGATAAAGCATCGGTTGTTCGCCCGCGAACGGGCTCTCCTTTTAACGGTTTGAGCGTTGCCGGCAAACACCGGCAACGGCTCGGACATCCTTGTCCAGCTTAGTCTCAGTCGATGCGCTTGGCCGACTTGATGAGCACCGGGTCGATAGGCACATTCTGCATGCCTTGCTTGGTGGTGGTTTGGGAGTTGACGATGATGTCCACTACATCCATGCCTTTGACCACTTTGGCGAATACGGCATAACCGGCGTCACGGCCCGGATCGAGGAAGTCGTTGTCCTTGACGTTGATGAAGAACTGGCTGGTGGCCGAATCCGGATCGGAAGTGCGCGCCATCGACAGCGTGCCACGCACGTTATGCAGGCCGTTGCTGGCTTCGTTCTTGATCGGATCCTTGGTCGGTTTTTGCTGCATTTGCTGGGTGAAACCACCGCCCTGGGCCATGAATCCCGGGATCACCCGGTGGAAAATCGTGTTGTTGTAGAAGCCGCTGTCGACGTACGCAAGAAAGTTCTTGGTACTGATCGGGGCCTTGACCGGGTCCAGTTCGATTTCGATCTGGCCGTTGGTGGTGTCCAGCAGCACATGCGGGGCTTTTTCCGGCGTCGCGGCCATCAGGTTGGCGGCAAACAGGACGGAGCCTGCGGCGAGGGCGATTTTTTTCAGCATGGGTCAGTGATCCTGAGTGGTGGTGTCGACTGCGGTCAGAAACTCCAGCAGCGTCTGGTTGAAGTGTTCCGGCTGGTCCAGCGGCGTGGCGTGGCGTGAATCGGCGATCACCACCAGCCGCGCGTCGGGCAGCAGTTTTACGTAGTTTTCCTTCAGTGCCACCGGTGTGTAGTCACGGTCGGCACTGACGATGAGGGTTGGACAGGTGACCTTCGAAAGTCGTTCCTGAACCCCCCAGCCCACAATGGCATTGAAGCTGGCGAGATAAGCATGTTTGTCGTTTTTTGCCCAGCGCTCGGCCATCTTTTGTCGCAAGTCGGCCTGCCCGGGCTTCGGGAACAACTTGTCGCCCAGCGCCTTGCCGATGGTGCCAAGGCTGAGTGCGCGCATCAGGCTCCAGCGCTTGAACCACTGCCAGTAGTCATCGCGGCTGCGCAGTTTGACCTCGGGCGCGCTGTTGACGATGCACAGGCTCTTGAGCAGTTGCGGCTGATCCACAGCCAGCTGGAAGCCGATCATGCCACCCATCGACAGGCCGACATAGTGTGTCGGCCCGAGATTGAGGTGTTCGACCAGTGCAATCAGGTCAGCGCTGAACCCGGCAATGCTGTAGCGCTCCCGGGGTTTGTCCGAACGGCCGTGACCGCGCACATCCGGGACGATCACCCGGTAGCGGGTGGCCAGTGCCGGGATCTGCTTTTCCCAGTCCAGCGTGCTGGAGCCCAGACCGTGGACCAGCAGCAGCGGCGTGCCGTGACCATATTCCTCATAGTGCAGGTTGCAACCTTCGTGTTCGAAATAGGCCATGCATACACTCCGTGTCAGGCTTGTTCGGGGGCGGCGAACGGTGCGTCCAGTGGTGCGGTGTCAAACGTACGCAGCAGTTCGATCAGAATCTGCGTGGCCGGCCCGAGCGGTTTGTCCTTGTTCGAATACAGGTAAAAACTCGGGTTACGACTGCCGCCCTGGTCCAACGGTAGCAGCTTGAGCGTACCTTCCTTGAGTTCCCGTTCGATCATGTGCCGGGGCAGCCAGGCAAACCCCAAACCACTGCTGACAAACGTTGCGGCGGTGGCCAGGCTGCCGACGGTCCAGCGCTGTTCGGCACCGAGCCAGCCGACGTCCCGTGGTTGCTGGCGGCCCGAGTCGCGGATCACCACTTGCATCTGGCTTTCCAGGTCCTGGAAGCTCAGTTCGCGGTTGAGGCGGTGCAGGGGATGCTCCGGGTGGGCGACCGCGACGAACTCGACGTCGCTCAGTTCCGCGCCCAGGTAACCGGGAATGCTGAACCCGGTGATGGCCAGGTCGGCCACGCCTTCGAGCAGCACTTCCTCCACACCCGACAGCACTTCCTCACGCAGGCGCACCCGGCAGCCGCGGCTTTGCGGCATGAACGCGGTCAAGGCGCGGACGAGGCGGGCACTCGGGTAAGCGGCATCGACCACCAGGCGCACTTCGGCTTCCCAGCCCTGCTCCATGTGATGGGCCAGGTCTTCGAGTTGACTGGCCTGTTTCACCAGTTGCCGGGAGCGGCGCAACAGCACGCCGCCGGCTTCGGTCAGCACGGCTTTGCGTCCGTCGATGCGCAGCAAGGGTACGCCGAGCTGATCCTGCATGCGTGCCACGGTATAGCTGACTGACGATTGCGAGCGATGCAGCGCCTCGGCGGCCTGGGCGAAACCACCGTGATCGACCACGGCTTGCAGTGTTCGCCATTGATCAAGGGTCACGCGGGGCGCTTTCATGTTGAGCTCCTCTTGTCCTAAGCTGGCAGCCCTTATTGGAGGCTGCTGAATGAAAAAATTCTGTTGTGTGCTGCTGGCGCTGCTACCGCTGACAGCGATGGCTTACCCGATCGATGTGAAAAAAGACCTCAATGGCATGAAGATCGATTACCAGACCTACGACACGGATAACGACATCGGCTCCATTCAGGTGGCCAACTACGGCGACGTCGATGCGAGCTGCAAGGCCGTTTTCATCAATGGCCCGGAAGCGCCGCGTTCCCGCAAGATCGACGTACCAGCCGGCAAGCACAAAAATGCCACGGCCAAATTCACCCGCAGCATCATCAAGCTGCGCATCGAGCTGACCTGCACCCCGAAATGACAGCAATCTCCTGTGGGAGCGGGCTTGCCCGCGAAGGCGGTGTGTCATTCAACGTTGATGTCGACTGACACGACCTATTCGTCGGAACGCCGCCCGGAGCAAGCCCGCTCCCACAGAGTATGTTGAGCTTATAAACGAATTTATTGATGGGTTATAGCAGTTATTTGCGCTTTTTCATCGATATGACTCTGTTTAACCTTCACTCCATCGACTTACAGCATTCCCAGATGGAGGCTACATCCCATGTCCCGCGTTCTGATCATCGAAAGCAGTGCCCGTCAGCAAGACTCGGTTTCCCGCCAGTTGACCCAGACATTCATCAGCCAGTGGAAAACCGCTCACCCGAATGACCAGATCACCGTCCGGGACCTGGCCGTCAACCCGGTGCCGCACCTGGATATCAATCTGCTGGGTGGCTGGATGAAACCCGCCGAGCAGCGCAGCGACATCGAACAGGCGTCCCTGGAGCGCTCCAACCAGTTGACCGATGAATTGCTCGCCGCCGATGTGCTGGTCATGGCCGCACCCATGTACAACTTTGCGATCCCCAGCACCCTGAAAGCCTGGCTCGACCATGTACTGCGTGCCGGTGTGACCTTCAAGTACACCGAAACCGGTCCGCAGGGCCTGCTCAGCGGCAAGCGCGCCTTTGTGTTGACGGCTCGCGGCGGCATCTATGCCGGCAGCACTGCCGATCACCAGGAACCGTACCTGCGTCAGGTCATGGGCTTCATCGGCATCCACGACGTGACGTTCATCCACGCCGAAGGCATGAACCTGGGCGGTGACTTCCAGGAGAAAGGCCTGAATCAGGCGAACGCCAGGCTGTCGCAAGTGGCCTGACCCGTTAATCGCCAGATAATCGCTGGATGGTCTAGTGACCTGGCGCAACCCCTTAAGCCTGTACGCGCATCGAACCTCCCTTCGCACTTGTTGCTCCTGAGTGCTCTGGCCCGACTGAACGCTTTAGCGAGATCGGGCTTTTTTTTGCCTGCGATTTGACGAACACCTACAAAACCCTGTAGGAGCGGGCTTGCTCGCGAAGGGGGACTGTCAGTCGACATAAATGTTGGATGACATACCGCTTTCGCGAGCAAGTCGAATCGCCGCACCGCCGCTCCCACAAGGTTTTGCGTCATGGCTACTGTCGCGATTCAAAGCAAAACCCGCTATCGTCGCCGCCATTCGAAATGAGGCGAGCATGGGCTATCTACTTATTGTCACGCTGATCCAGGCGTTTTCCTTCAGTTTGATCGGCGAATACCTGGCCGGTCATGTCGACAGTTACTTCGCCGTGCTGGTGCGCGTGCTGCTGGCCGGGCTGGTGTTCCTGCCACTGACCCGCTGGCGCTCGGTGGAACCGGCGTTCATGCGTGGCATGCTGTTGATCGGCGCGTTGCAGTTCGGCGTGACGTACGTCTGCCTGTACTTGAGCTTTCGCGTACTGACGGTGCCGGAGGTGCTGCTGTTCACCATCCTCACGCCGCTGCACGTGACCCTGATCGAAGATGCTCTGAATCGTCGCTTCAATCCCTGGGCCTTGATCGCGGCACTGGTGGCGGTGGCGGGGGCGGCGGTGATCCGCTTTGACCGGATCAACCCGGACTTCTTCATGGGGTTCCTGTTGCTGCAACTGGCCAACTTCACCTACGCCGCCGGGCAGGTGCTGTACAAACACCTGGTCGCGCGCCATCCGAGCGATCTGCCGCATTACCGACGTTTCGGCTTCTTCTACCTCGGCGCACTGGCGGTGGCGTTGCCGGCGTTTCTGTTGTTCGGCAAACAGAACTTCCTGCCCGAAGCGCCGTTGCAATGGGGCGTGCTGCTGTTCCTCGGCCTGGTCTCGACCGCTTTGGGGCTGTACTGGTGGAACAAAGGCGCGTGCCTGGTCAACGGCGGGACCCTGGCGGTGATGAACAACCTGCATGTGCCGGTGGGGTTGCTGATCAACCTGCTGATCTGGAACCAGCACGAAGAACTGGGGCGGTTGTTGCTCGGTGGTTCGGTGATTTTGCTGGCGGTGTGGATCAGTCGGTTGGGTATACGCAAACCTTTGACCGTTCACTAAACCCTGTGGGGCGCCCAAAAAATCATTTGGGCGCCAACTGATCCACCAGAAACCCGATAAACGCCCGGGTCTTCTGCGGCACCCGCCGTGCCGACGAATACACCGCGTTGATGGTGATCGCCGGGGCCTGCCATTCGCACAGCACCGGCACCAGCCGCCCTGCAGCCAATGCATCCTCGACGATGAAGTCGGGCAGCAGGGCGATGCCCATGCCGGCTTCGGCGGCCTGGGCGAGCAAGTCGCCGTTGTTGGCGTGCAACGGGCCGGTGACGTTCACTCGCTGGGTTTCCTTGCCATTGCACAGTTGCAGGCTGACACCGCTCTGCAGATACCCGTAGTTCAGGCATTGATGGGCGCGCAGATCCTGCGGAGTCTGCGGAACGCCCGCGCGCTCGAGATAAGCAGGAGATGCCACCATGATGCGCGGTGCAGGCGCCAGTTGCCGGGCGATCATCGTCGAGTCCGGCATGCTGGCGATGCGGATGGTTACGTCAAACCCACCTCGAACCGGGTCGACTTGCTGGTCGCTGAGCACCAGTTGCAGCTCGATGTTCGGGTGCAATTCATGAAACAGCGGAATCAACGGCCCCAATCGCCGAAGACCGAACGACATCGGCGCATTGACCCGCAACACACCGCGTAACTCGCCGATGCCGTCACGGGCGCGTTGCTCGGCCTCGTCCAGCGCCGCCAACACTTCCCGTGCCGCTTCGAAATACTCGGCTCCGGCTTCCGTCAGGTGCAGGCTGCGGGTGGTGCGTTGCAGCAATTGCACGCCGATGGCTTCTTCCAGTGCCTGAATCTGTTTACTGACTTTCGAGCGCGGCACATCCATGGCCCTGGCGGCTGCGGCGAAGCCGTTCTCGCCGACCGTGACGACGAAGGCACGCATGCATTCGATGCGATCCATATTGTCCCTATTTTGGAATCAATGATTCTCGATTTTAGGTAATTGTCCCTTTTATAGCTAGCCCCTAAAGTGACATCCAAGCCGACAGCAAAGCCTCTTGCGGCAACGTCGACCAACCCTGAATTCATTCGAAAGCATCGACATCAAAAGGAACGCGCCATGTCTATTCGTGAACTGCTCAACCCAACCAACTCCGCCTTGATCCTGATCGACCACCAGCCGCAAATGGCATTCGGCGTTCAGTCCATCGACCGTCAGACCTTGAAGAACAACACCGTCGGCCTGGCCAAGGCGGCGAAGATCTTCAACGTACCGACCATCTACACCTCGGTCGAAACCGAAAGTTTCAGCGGTTACATCTGGCCCGAATTGTTGGCTGTGCACCCGGATCAAAAACCGATCGAACGCACTTCGATGAACTCCTGGGAAGACAAGGCACTGGTTGACGCGGTGAAAGCCACGGGGCGCAAAAAACTGATCATCGCGGCGCTGTGGACTGAGGTCTGCCTGACGTTCCCGGCATTGGAAGCCCTGGCTGAAGGCTACGAGGTCTACATCGTCACCGACGCTTCCGGTGGCACCAGCAAAGAGGCCCACGACATGTCGGTGCAACGGATGATTCAGGCCGGCGCGGTACCGGTGACCTGGCAGCAAGTGTTGCTCGAATACCAGCGTGACTGGGCGCACAAGGACACTTACGAGGCGGTCATGGAACTGGTGCTGGAACACAGCGGCGCGTATGGCATGGGTGTGGATTACGCCTACACCATGGTGCACAAGGCACCGCAGCGGCAGGTCAAGTGACCCGCAAACGCTGAAATGGATGTACCCCTGCCCCTGTAGGAGCGAGCTTGCTCGCGAAAAACGTCTGAACAGCGCGATCAATCAGACAGCACGCGTTATCGTTGACGTCCATCGTCGGAACGCCGCCCGGAGCAAGCTCGCTCCTACAGGTTTTTTGTGGTGTTACATCCTGCGTTTTTCGGCTTCGGGAATGTGGCCTGCACCCAGCACTGCCGGCAGCAGCCCGGCCCGTAAATCCGTACCGCTCGGCTGCTGGTACAGGCTCAAGCCAAACTCCGGCAGCACCGCCAGCAGGTAGTCGAAAATATCCCCCTGGATCCGCTCGTAATCGGCCCACGCCGTGGTGCGGGTAAAACAGTAGATTTCCAGCGGAATACCCTGGGCCGTGGTCTGCATCTGGCGGACCATGCAGGTCATGTTCGGCTGGATCTCCGGGTGACTCTTCAGATAGGCCAGCGCATAGGCGCGCAAAGTGCCGATATTGGTCATCCGCCGGCGGTTGGCCGACATGGCCGCGACGTTGCCCTGGGCTTCGTTCCAGGCCTTGAGTTCAGCCTGTTTGCGGGTCATGTAGTCGGTGAGCAAGTGCACCTGGGACAGCTTCAGCTCTTCGTCGTCACGCAGAAAGCGTACGCCGCTGGCGTCGATGAACAGGCTGCGTTTGATTCGGCGGCCACCGGAAGCCTGCATGCCGCGCCAGTTCTTGAACGACTCGGACATCAGGCGCCAGGTCGGGATCGAGACGATGGTCTTGTCAAAATTCTGCACCTTGACCGTGTGCAAGGTGATGTCCACCACATCGCCGTCGGCGCCCACCTGGGGCATCTCGATCCAGTCGCCGACCCGCAGCATGTCGTTGCTGGTCAACTGCACGCTGGCGACGAACGACAGCAGCGTGTCCTTGTAGACCAAAAGAATCACCGCCGACATGGCACCCAGACCCGACAGCAGCAACAGCGGCGAGCGGTCGATCAGCGTGGCGACGATGATGATCGCGCCAAACACGTACAAGACCATTTTCGCCAGTTGCACATAGCCTTTGATCGAGCGGGTGCGGGCGTGCTCGGTGCGGGCGTAGATGTCCAGCAGGGCATTGAGCAGGGCGCTGACCGCCAGCAGCAGAAACAGCAAGGTGAAGGAAAGCGCGACGTTGCCGAGGAATTTCAGACTGGTTTTGCTCAGGTCCGGCACCAGATTGAGCCCGAACTGGATCACCAGCGAAGGCGTGATCTGCGCCAGGCGATGGAACACCTTGTTCTGCAGGAAATCATTGACCCAGTGCAAGGCCGGCTGGCGGCCGAGCATTTTGGTCGCGTGCAAAATGAGGTAACGCGCCACCCGTCCGAGGAACAGCGCCAGCGCCAAAAGCAACAGCAGCGACAGGCTGGAGTGCACGAGCGGGTGCTGGTCGAGGGCACCCCAAAGGTCTTGGACGTTGATCCAGAGCTGTTTGATATCCATGGTTGAAACGATTCTTCTGTAGAGCGCGAGGGGGCGATTAGAGCATTTAAGACGCTTTGTATTACGTTTGGGGCAAAATAAGGCAACAAAAAACCAACTGTTTACCGCCATTTGTATAAAGAAACTCGGCCTGAGCGCTCGAAACCGTTACCCTATGCAGCTGTTTTTTTGCATTTCTTCGAGGTAGCACCCGTGTTTTCCCAATTCGCCCTGCACGAACGCCTGCTCAAAGCCGTGGCCGAGCTGAAATTTGTCGAGCCAACGCCTGTGCAAGCCGCGGCCATTCCGCTGGCGCTCCAGGGGCGTGACCTGCGGGTGACGGCGCAAACCGGTAGCGGCAAAACCGCTGCATTCGTTTTGCCCATCCTCAACCGTCTGATCGGCCCGGCGAAAATCCGCGTCAGCATCAAGACCCTGATCCTGCTGCCGACCCGCGAACTGGCCCAGCAGACGCTGAAGGAAGTTGAGCGCTTCTCGCAGTTCACCTTCATCAAGTCCGGCCTGATCACTGGCGGCGAAGACTTCAAGGTCCAAGCCGCGATGCTGCGCAAGGTGCCGGACATCCTGATCGGTACGCCGGGCCGGATGATCGAGCAACTGAACGCCGGCAACCTCGACCTCAAGGAAGTCGAAGTCCTGGTGCTCGACGAAGCCGACCGCATGCTCGACATGGGCTTTGCCGAAGACGTGCAGCGTCTGGTGGACGAATGCCCGAATCGTCAGCAGACCATGCTGTTCTCCGCCACCACTGGCGGTTCCGGCCTGCGCGAGATGATTGCCAAGGTCCTGAACAACCCTGAGCACCTGCAACTCAACGCGGTCAGCCAGCTGAACGACACCACTCGCCAGCAAATCATCACCGCTGACCACAACCAGCACAAAGAACAGATCGTCAATTGGCTGCTGGCCAATGAGACCTACCAGAAGGCCATCGTCTTCACCAACACCCGGGCCATGGCCGACCGCATCTACGGCCGCCTGGTGGCGCAGGAATACAAAGCGTTCGTGCTGCACGGCGAGAAGGACCAGAAGGATCGCAAACTGGCGATCGACCGCCTGAAGCAGGGCGGCGTGAAAATCCTCGTGGCCACCGACGTCGCCGCTCGCGGCCTGGACGTGGACGGTCTGGACCTGGTGATCAACTTCGACATGCCACGCAGCGGCGACGAATACGTGCACCGCATCGGTCGTACCGGCCGCGCCGGTAACGATGGCCTGGCGATCTCGTTGATCTGCCACGGCGACTGGAACCTGATGTCGAGCATCGAGCGCTACCTCAAGCAGAGCTTCGAGCGTCGTACCATCAAGGAAGTCAAAGGCACCTACGGCGGACCGAAAAAGGTCAAGGCTTCGGGTAAAGCCGTCGGCGTGAAGAAGAAAAAGACCGACGCCAAGGGCGACAAGAAGAAAACTGCCGCCAAGACCCCGACCAAGCGCAAGAGCGCCAACCGGCCCAAGAGCGACTCCCTGGTCAGCAAGGACGGCATGGCCCCGCTCAAGCGCCGCAAGCCGGAAGCGCCAGCGGCTGAGTAAGTCGTTGCAGGTGACTTAAGAAAAACCCGGACAGTGTCCGGGTTTTTTGTGTCTGATGATTATCCGCCGTGGCAGCAGCTCGACTTCTCGTGTTCCTCATATTTGTCATGATGCCGCACCCACTCCATGATTTCGTCCTCGTTGCGGCCCTTGGGCGTCAGGTCGAGGTAGTTGTAGGCGCCGACCAGCAAGTCCAGGCCCCGGGCATAGGTGGAGTAGGTATGGAATATTTCTCCGGCGTCATTGCGATAAAACACGCTGAGGCCGGGGAGTTCTTCCTCGGAGCCGTCGGTTTTTTCGTAGTTGTATGTAGCCTTTCCGGCGGCGACCTCTTCGGCTCGGGCACAGACGCCAAAGTCGTAGTTGAAGTCGCATCCTGCTGACGACACCCAATCGAACCTCCAGCCCATGCGCCGTTTGAACGCCTGGAATTCAGCGAACGGTGCGTGGGAAACCGCCACCACTGCAATATCGTGGTGGGCCAAATGCTGGTTGGCGCCGTCGATGTGGTCGCTAAGGAATGAGCAACCGGGGCAGCCCTCGTCCCAGCCCTCGGCGAACATGAAGTGATAGATGACCAACTGACTGCGGCCGCCAAACAGGTCCGCCAGTTTCAGTTCGCCGTTGGGCCCCTGGAAGCGGTAGTCCTTGTCGATTTTCACCCAGGGCAGGGCGCGACGTTCGGCGCTGAGTCTGTCCCTTTCCTTGGTGAAGGCTTTTTCGTGGGCAAGGTGCTGTTTGCGGGCGACGAGCCATTCTTCCCGCGACACGACGGGATGATTCTGAGTGTTCATGTTGTTTTCTCCTGCGTGGAGCGGGGAGGGGACTTACACAGCCTAGTCGTTTGGATGGCGTGGAATTCGACATACCGCCGGTCGGTCTTCAGCAAAAGCTCGGCTGATCGACAGCGGTGTTTCCGGTAATGATCACCCGCGGGCAGGGGCTGGACGAGCAGGACGATGCATCCTGTGGGGTTTGGTGGCGCTTAGCTTTGTTTAACCGCTTTCAAGCACTTCAGATCACTGAAGTCCTTCCTCACACCCTCGATTTTCTTCAGCAAACGTTCGCGCTGGTTTGGCGTGCTTTCAGCCATCAGATCCACGAACAGCGAACGCGCCTGGGCCTCGGTGTTGGCAAAGGCCTGACGATAGGCGGGTGTCCACAAACTCTCACGATTGACCAGAAGTATCTCGATGCGTTGTGGGAATTGTGGACTCTGGCGTTGGGCAACAGCTGCACTGAATTGCTTCTGCCAATGGACCCGGTTGGCAAGCCACTGGGTGTTCTGCTCGCCCAGGGCGCTGGACCATGTGGCTACCCGCTGTTGCTGGGTGGTGCTCAGTGGCCCGAGCCAGTCGTTCAGGCGCTTTTCCATGCGTTCGCCACGCTCCTTGATCTGCTGCTCGAGGGAGGGCTTGAGGTATTCCTCCTGGCGCTTTCGCTGGTCCTTGGCGAAGGCTTCATTCATCTCGGCGACTTGCTTGTCATCCAGCCCCTGCAGCAACTCGATGGCCGACGGGGTGATTTCCCGCGCGGTCTCGGCGATCGCCTGTTCGGCTTCGTGGGCGCGGGCCTGCAAGGCGGCATCGGTGACCTGGTTGGTCGCGATCATGGTTTGCAGGCGGTCCAGCCAGTCGAGGTAGCCGGGCAATTGGGTGGTGCAGTGCCAGCTCAGGTGTTCCTTCAGGCGTACGTTCAGCCAGCTTTTTTGCTCGCCGTTCATGTCCAGATAATCGCTGAGCGTCCACGGGATGATCACGTCGAGGTTGCGGTAGGCCAGGCCTATGCGGCTGCACGCGCAGAGGGCGAGGGTCAGCACGATGGCGATGTGTTTGAACCAGCGGGACATGGGCGAATCCTTGCGATAGCCAGTCTTCGGGGTCTGATTCTCATGTGAACCCAGAATGGGCCTGGCAGTTCAGCCGGGCAACTGCTGTCGCTCGTGGATTTTCACAGGATTTGGTGGAGTGTCGGCGGGGAGAAACGAGGTTCCAGTCCAAGCGCTTCGAAGCTCAAAGCGCTTTGGGACCAGGTGAAGCAGGGGGGATTACTTTTTGCCCAGGGTGATCTGCTTGGACGGGCCGAATGTCTGGCCGCTGACGCCTTTGGCTATTTGCTGGATTTCACCGCCGGACTTGAGGAACGCAGCGATCTGGCTGTTGATCGATTCGCTGGTTTCGACGGCTGGAGCTGGCTTTGCTTTGCTGGTGGATGCTTTTACGCGCATGGCGGCCATTAACCTGTAGAAAATTAACTTGGCCAGGCATCGTACAGGAATCACCTGGTAATTGCTTGGCAAATATCCCCTCGCAATAATCATGAGATCGGGGTAATCAATCATCGGCCAATATTCGAAATAGGCGTCTAAGCCGCTGTTTTAACTAAGAACATTGCCTGGAAAAATACCGCGTTACGCTTGCCTGGGCATGGCGTAAATGCCCGGATCGGTCTGACGAGCGGCCAGGTGTGCGATGAAAACCCGGGAAAATCAGGGCCTCCAGAGGATTTTCGCGTGCCACCGGGCCGGCTGCCGAACGCAGTGCTCAAAACCGGGTAGAATGCCGCCCACGCAAAGAGGGTATTGGACATGGCTTTAGTCGGGCGTTACAACAGTTTGCAAGTGGTTAAACACACTAACTTCGGTTTATATCTGGACGGTGGCGCGGATGGCGAAATTCTTCTGCCTAATCGTTATATTCCAAAAGATATTCCTACCGAAGATGAAGACTGGCTCAACGTTTTTGTTTATCTGGACAGTGATGACAAACTCATCGCAACTACTGAAAAGCCGAAAGTTCAAGTCGGTGAATTCGCCAGTTTGAAAGTTGTTGAAGTCAACAGCATCGGCGTATTCCTGGACTGGGGTTTGCCGAAAGACCTGTTGCTGCCGTTCTCCGAAGAGAAGCGTCAGATGACGGCGGGCGAGTATGTGGTGGTGCACGTCTACCTCGACAAGCACACCCGTCGCATCACCGCGACCGCGCGTCTGGACCGCTACCTGGACAAGACCCCGGCCAACTACACAGCGGGTCAGGAAGTGGATTTGCTGGTGGCCGAAGCCACGGACATGGGCTTCAAGGCCATCATCAACAACAAGCATTGGGGCCTGATCCACAAGAACGAAATCTTCAAGTTCATGCGCGCCGGTAAAGAGGAAAAGGGTTTCATCAAGGAAGTGCGCGCCGACGGCAAGATCAGCCTGAGCCTGCAGCCGGTCGGCCAGGAAGCGGCCACCAGCCTGAACTCGAAGATCCTCGCAAAACTGCGCGAAAACAACGGCTCCCTGGCGGTCAGCGACAAGAGCGATCCGGCGTTGATCAGCAGCCTGTTTGGCGTCAGCAAGGGCAACTTCAAGAAGGCCATTGGTGCGTTGTACAAGAATGGCCAGATTGTCATTCATGCCGATCGCATCGAACTCAGTTGATGTTCTGACAATACAGAGAGCCAGGGTGGCGCAGGCAGAGAAGTAGAGGTCTCTGACAGGCGGCATTTTCTGGCCTTCTGGTTAATAATCGACAACATGATTTTTCGCCCCGGTGTTTTCTTTTCCAACGAGAAGGCCGGGGTTTTGCTTTTACTGCCGAGTCTTTGCCATGGATTGTGTCTTCGAGGTGTTCCGGTGAGCGCCACCCGGCGCAGCGCCGACGGGTTTGCCCTGCAAGTGATGGTCGGGTTGTGCCTGGTCTGGGGCGTTCAACAGGTGATGATCAAGTGGGCGGCGGCCGATATCGCGCCGGTGATGCAGGCGGCCGGGCGTTCCGGTATGTCGGCGTTGCTGGTCGGGTTGCTGATCTGCTGGAAGGGCGGCTGGAATCAGGTGGGTACAACCTGGCGCGGTGGCCTGTTGGCCGGTGCCTTGTTCGGCCTGGAGTTCTTCTTCATTTCCGAAGGTCTGCAACTGACTACGGCGGCGCACATGTCAGTGTTTCTCTACACCGCGCCGATCTTCACCGCATTGGGTGTGCACTGGTTGCTGCCCAGTGAGCGTCTGCGACCCTTGCAATGGCTGGGGATTGTCCTGGCCTTTATCGGGATTGCCATCGCGTTTGCTGGCGGAGTGTCCTGGGACAACCTTGATTACCGCATGTTGATGGGCGATGCCTTGGGTGTGCTGGCGGGCGCGGCCTGGGGCGCGACCACTGTGGTGGTGCGCGCCTCGCGCCTGTCGGAAGCGCCGGTGACCCTGACGCTGTTCTATCAGTTGATCGTCGGTTTCTTCGGGTTGTTGTTGATCGCGCTGCTCAGCGGCCAGGTCACCCACGTCAGCCTGACCACCGTTGCAGTCACCAGTGTGCTGTTTCAGGGCGTGGTCGTGTCGTTCTTCAGTTACCTGGTCTGGTTCTGGCTGCTGCGTCGTTACCTGGCAGCGAACCTCGCGGTGTTTTCGTTCATGACGCCGTTGTTCGGCGTCACGTTCGGTGTGGTGCTGCTGGGCGAGGCGCTGAGCCTGAACTTCATCATCGGTGCAGTGCTTGTATTGGCGGGCATCACGTTTGTCAGCGCTGAGCAGTGGTTGCGCCGTCGTTTGCGCAAAGCCCTGGGGCAGAACTGACCGGCGCGAGCGACAGACCGCCGGCGATCAGCAAGCCGCAGCCGGCGACCACCAGTGCCGGCTGCAAACCGCCACTGAAATGACTGCTCAGCGCCGCCAGCAATGGCCCGCTGAGCTGGCCCAAGGCAAAGCAGGCCGTCAGCAGGCCGGCATTGCGCTGGGTGGCGTGGGGCGCCAGCTCCCGGGACCGTTGCATCACCAGTTGCATGCAGGCCAGGAACGGCGTGCCGCACAGGATCACACCCAACGCCAGGCCGGGCCCGTTGCCCAGCAGGCAGGCGAACACGCCAGCGGCTTGCAGGCATAACGTCGCCATCAACCAGTGACGCGTGGCGTCGGGCTTCTGCCGACGCAAACTCACCAGCACCACACCGGTTGCCGCCGCCAGGCCAAAGCACGGCCAGAACAGGTCGGCCTGCCATTGGCCATGGAACTGCGCGTTGGCCATTTGCGACAAAAAGGTCGCCGGGATGATGTAACCCAATCCGTACAAGGCATAGATCAAGCCCAGGCGACCGATGCCTTGAGTGGGCGACGGGCTGGCGCTAGGTGCAGCAGTCGCGGTGGCGGCCGGTTGTGGCAGGAACGGCAGGATCCCCAGCAGCATGGCCAGCCCCACAGCGGCGTACACCAGCCACAAGGTGGCGGATGTCTGGCCCAGCAGATTCGAGCCCAGGGCCAACAAACCGGTCAGAAAAATCCCCAGGCCCGGTCCGGCGAAGACCAGGGCGCCGAGCCGAGGACGACCGGCCGCTGCCGCGAGCGGTTGGCTCAGGGCGGTGATCATCACCAGCACCCAGGCGCTGGCTACACCGGTGCCGAAGCGCAGCAGCAGGTGCGGCCAGAAACCATTGGCCCAGAACGAAGCCAGGGTCAGCAGCACGCACAGCCACAGTCCGCCGAGCAAGCGCCGGCGCACTTGCGCGGGACGCCGGGAAAACATGGCATCCACCGCGCCGATGAAATAACCGAGGTAGTTGGCGGCGGCAATCAGTCCGGCGGCGGTCAGGTCGATCTGACCTTCGCTGAGCAGATGCGGCAGTTGCGGTGTCAGGGCAAAACGGCCGATGCCCATGGCCATCATCAGGGCAACGAAACAGGCGGATAAGCGAATCAGGGGGGACATGGTCGGGATTCCGTTCAGAGGATCAATGACCGTCAGGCTAGGACTGATTGACTTTCTTTAAAAATGAATAATATTGAGTAACTTGTTCTGTTTTGGAGAGTGTCGTGGAGTTCAGCCAATTGCGCATCTTCCAGGCGGTGGCGGAAGAGGGGTCGATAACCCGAGCCGCCGAACGGCTGCATCGAGTACCGTCGAACCTGTCGACCCGGCTCAAACAGCTGGAAGAGCAACTCGGCGTCGAACTGTTCCTGCGCGAGCGTCAGCGTTTGCAGCTATCACCTGCGGGAAAAGTCTTGCTGGACTACACCGCCAAGCTGTTTGCCTTGCACGATGAGGCCAGCGCTGCGGTGCAGGGCGGGCAACCGGCGGGGGACTTCGTGCTCGGCACCATGTACAGCACCGCCGCGATTCACCTTCCAGGGCTATTGGCGCGCTACCACCGTTTGTATCCGGCGGTGAACCTGCAAGTGCAATCCGGCCCCAGCGGGGAATTGCTCGAAGGCCTGCTTACCGGCCGACTCGATGCGGCGCTGGTGGATGGCCCTCTGGAACTGGCCGGGCTCGACGGTGTGCCCTTGTGCGACGAGCGTCTGGTGCTGATCAGCGAGGCTGATCATCCGCCGGTGCGCAGTGCGCTGGATGTGGAAGGGCGCGCGGTGTTTACCTTTCGCCAGGGCTGTTCCTACCGCATGCGCCTGGAAGCCTGGTTCGCCCATGACCACGCGGCCATGGGGCGGGCGATGGAGATCGAATCCTATCCGGGGATGCTGGCGTGTGTGATTGCCGGTTCCGGCGTGGCGCTGATGTCGGAGTCGATGCTCGCCAGTTTGCCGGGCCGTGAGAGTGTGGCGGTGCATCCGTTGGCCGAGCCGTTCGCCAGCGCTACCACCTGGCTGATGTGGCGCAAGGGCATGGTCGGGGCCAACCTTAATGCCTGGATCGAGCAGCAACAGGAGGTTTTTCCACCGGCACCGGCACTGGTGCAGGAAATTGCCTGAACACAGGCTGATTGTGATGGATTCAGTAACAGATCATTGCGACTTTGCACGAGCATTGCGTAGGACTTCGGACTATTATCAGTGCGAACGGGCTTCAGAATTTTGGCCGCTCGGCACTACCCTGAAGGGGGCACCATGAAAGAGAAAATCCAAAACTGGCTGCATGACCTGGGCGTCGCTCTCGGGTTGATCGAGCCGCCACTGCAACCCGTGCCTATTCGTACTGATGACGAACAGCGCCGACGCCAGCAACGTCGCCGGTAAAGCAGACTCCCGATCGCTAGTGAGGGTGGGCTTGTTCCAACAAGCCCCCTCGCACAGAACAGCGTGCTGCCATTCAATCCTGATGGTCAGAGACTGCGCATTTGGCAACCCATCTCAATACCGCCCGATCTCCAGCAAAAACCGGCTCAAATCATTCGCCGTCCTGGCGGATTTCAGCATCCGGTCTTCCTCGGCGGTAAATGCCGTTACACCCAGCTCATCTTCCAGATGGAAGATCAGTTCTTCGATATCTTCCTTATCCAGCCCCAACTGCGTCAGGCTGGCATTGTCGTCGAAGTCATCCCGGCTTTCCAGCAGGCGGCTGATGTAGCGATGCACGACAGAGCGAACGGCAGCTTTTTTCATGGGCGTTTCTCCAAGGGAGGGGGCTCTCGGTGCCGGTGCAATTCCTGCCGTTGAGTACAGCAGGCTTCAGCCGTGTGAGCGCTGCCATTCGTCAATCATGCTGCGCAAATATGCCCCGGAAAAACTGCCGAAATGTCCACCATGCACCGTTCGGATCGGTAGCGCGTGCAAGCGTTGCAGGCTGTGGGCGTAGTCGTCGAGATTGGAGTGGTAGGCGTCTTCGATCAGTGGGCCGTCGTAGATGATGTCGCCGCTGAACAAGGTCTCGGTGGCGGCTTCGTACAGGCAGATGCCCCCCGGCGAGTGTCCCGGCGTGTGCACGACCTGCAACACCCGGTTGCCAAGGTCCAGCACATCTCCATCTTCGATAAACCCCGTGGCCGGTGCGGCTTTGACCCGGTATTCGGCGTAGCACAGCGGGCAATCCGGGTGCGCCTCGAACATGTCGTCGCCGACAAAGGCCTTGCTCAAGTCGTTGTCGCCATCCGGTGCGGCCAGAATGTCCGCTTCGGCCGGATGCACCAGACGTTCAGCGAATTCGTGATGACCGGCGATGTGATCGAAATGGCAGTGGCTGGCCACCGCTACCAGCGGCCGCTCGGTGATCCACGGCAATTGCTCGCGCAGGCTGACCAGGCCCGAGCCGCTGTCCAGCAGCAGGTCTTTGTCGCGGCCCTGGATGTGCCAGAGGTTGCAGCGGTAGAAGGGGCGGATGTACGGCTCGTGGATCAGGCGGATGCCGTCACTGAGATGTTTGACTTCAAACCACTGATCGCGGCTGACGATCTTCATAAGCAGTTTCCTTCAGACGAAAAAAAACGGGTGTGGCAACCGACGCCACACCCGTCGAAGAAAGCATCAAGTCGTTATGTTCAGCTTAGGCCGCGCTGGCCACTGCTACCGGGCGACGGGACATCAAACTTACCACCACGAAACTCACCAGGCCTACAGCGAGGCTGTAGTAGATCGGGGTGTTGGCGTCCAGACCGTCCTTGAACATGAACAGCAGCGCAGTGGCGAAGCCCATGCCCATGCTGGCGATGGCGCCGGCGGTGGTGGCGCGTTTCCAGAAGATGGCGCCCATCAGCGGGATCAGCATGCCGCCCACCAACAGGTTGTAGGCCAGGGTCAGGGCACTGATCACGTCGTTCACGACCAGGGCAATGGCCAGCACCACACAGCCGGTCAACAGGGTGAACAGGCGGTTGATCGCCAGGCTCGACTGTTTACCGCCACGCAGTTTCGGCAGCAGGTCTTCGGTCAGGGTGGTGGCAGCGGCCAGCAGGCCGGCGCTGGCGGTGGACATCATGGCGGCCAGTGCGGCAGCGATCACCAGGCCACGGATACCGTCCGGCAGGGACAGTTTGACGATGGCGGCGAAGGCGTTGTTGACGTTGTCCAGATCCGGGATCAGTACATGTGCAGCCATGCCGATCAGGGCGCAGGCCAGGCCGTAGAGAATGCAGTAGATACCAGCAGCGGTACCGGCAACCTGAGCCACTTTGGCGGTCTTGACGGTGAACACCCGTTGCCAGATGTCCTGACCGATCAGGATGCCGAAGAAGTAGATCATGAAGTAGGTGATGATGGTGTCCCAGCCGATGGTGGTGAAGCTGAAGCTCGCCGCCGGCAGTTTCATCACCAACTCATCCCAGCCGCCGACGCGGTACATGCAGATTGGCAACAGGATGAACATCAGGCCTACGGTCTTGATGATGAACTGGACGATGTCGGTCAGGGTCAGGGACCACATGCCGCCAATGGCCGAGTAGATCACCACGACGCCGCCGCCAAGCAGTACCGAGATCCAGAACGGCAGGCCGAACAGCACTTGCAGAACGGTGCCGATTGCCAGGATCGAGGTCACGCCGATCATCAGCGCGTAGGCCAGCATGATCACCGCGCTCGCGGAGCGGGCCATCGGGTTGTAGCGTTTTTCCAGCACCTGGGTAACGGTGTAGATCTTCAGTTTCAGCAGCGGTTTGGCGAGGAACAGGTTCAGCGCGACGATCCCGCAACCCAGTGCGGCACACAGCCAGAAACCGGAGATGCCATGTACGTAGCCCAGACGCACGGTGCCCACGGTGGACGCGCCGCCCAGAACGGTGGCAGCCATGGTGCCCATGTACAGGCTTGGGCCGAGGTTGCGACCGGCGACCAAAAAGTCTTCGTTGGTCTTGGCCTTGCGCATGCCGTAGTAGCCGAGAAGCAGCATCGCAGCGGCATAGATGAGTACAACGAATAAATCCAAAGCCATTATGGCGTGTCTCCGATTGTCTTTTTTATGTGAGGCTGAAAATCAATCCCTGTGGGAGCGTGGCTTGCCCGCGATGGGGACACCGCGGTCTGTCAGGCTGACCGCGTCATCGTTCATCGCGGGCAAGCCCGCTCCCACAGGTAGTGCATTTAATGCGTTTATCAGGCGACTTGTCGCATCGCCGGATTAGCGAGCGAATCCGTGCGCTTGTTGCGAAGGTCGTTCGGGCCGTACACAGCGCTGGCTTCCGGGAACACCTTGAGCAGGACCAGGTAAACCACCGAGGCCAGGCCCAGGGTCACCGGCAGGCTGATGTCGATACCACCGGCCATTTCGCCCAGGGGGCCGACAAATTGCCCCGGCAGGTTCACAAAGCACAGGCCGACCGCGGCACTCGGGATCCAGGCCCCCATGCCACGCCAGTTCCAGCCGTGGGTGAACCAGTAGCGGCCACCTTTCTCGCCACGGGTGAACACTTGCAGGTCATCCGGGCAGTAGAAGCCGCGACGGGCCAGCAGGCCGATGATCATGATCACCATCCAGGGGGTGGTGCAGGTGATGATCAGTACGGCGAAGGTCGACACGCTCTGCACCAGGTTCGCCGCGAAGCGCCCGATGAAGATGAAGGCAATCGACATCACACCGATCAGCAGCGTGGCCTTGACCCGCGACAGCACCCGTGGGAACACGCTGGACATGTCCAGGCCGGTGCCGTAGAGCGAGGTGGTGCCGGTGGACATGCCGCCGATCACCGCGATCAGGCAAACCGGCAGGAAAAACCAGGTCGGGGATACTGCCAGCAGGCCGCCCACATAGTTGTTGGCCGCGATGTAGTCCGGTGCCTTGATCGCCACGATGGTCGCGGTGGTCAGGCCGAACAGGAACGGGATGAACGTTGCGATCTGCGAAATCACCACCGCCGCCATGATGCGACGCTTGGAAGTGTCACGCGGAATGTAACGCGACCAGTCGCCGAGGAACGCACCGAAGGAAATCGGGTTGCTCATGGCCACCAGTGCAGCACCGATGAACGCGGCCCAGAAGCCTGGTTGGCCCAGGTTGACGCTACCGGCGTAGTTCACATCGAAAGGACCGGCGAAAGCGAAGACGCCCAGCAGGAACAGCAGGCTGGCACTCCACACCGCGATCTTGTTGACCCACAGCAGGAAGCGGAAACCATAGATGCACACGGTCAGCACCAGAATCGCGAACAGACCGTAGGCCAGGCCCAGGGTCAGGTCGGTTTCCGGCAGGCCGATCAGGCGTTTGGCGCCACCGATCAGCGCATCACCCGAACTCCACACCGAGAGCGAGAAGAAGGCGATGGCGGTCAACAGCGACAGGAACGAACCGACGATCCGTCCGTGCACGCCGAAGTGCGCACCGGAAGACACGGCGTTGTTCGTGCCGTTGATCGGGCCGAACAGGCCCATTGGCGCGAGGATCAGCGAACCCAGCAACACGCCCAGCACAATCGCCCAGACACCCGCCTGGAAAGACAGGCCGAACAGCACCGGGAAACTGCCGAGCACGGCGGTGGCAAAGGTGTTGGAACCACCGAAGATCATCCGGAACAAGTCCGTCGGGCCTGCGGTGCGTTCGTTGTCCGGGATCTGTTCGACCCCGTGGGTTTCAATTTGCGTAAGGCTTTGGTCTTTGTTGTTGTTATTCATGATCAGCTCCGATCATAAAGGCGCGCTCATCGTGCGTGAGCGTCACCTGTGTTGGCTAAGGGGTTGGCAGCCCTTCCGGCATCGCGGACAAATGTTCGTGACAGGCCAGCCAAAGGCCTTGTTGTTCTTGGCCAGACGCTTGTTTCCTGAAAACAATCGTCTCGCGCTCCTGGCTAAAGTGCTGCTCCCCTTGCATGCGCAGCTCGGTGGCTACGTCATGGATGAAAATCGCCACGTCACCCTGCAGGCTGACGAAAGCGTTGCTTGAGGTGCACGAGAGCACCTCGAAGCCATCCTCGGCGCGCCAGCTGTCCCACATCGCCTGATAGGCGTCGCGCGACAGCAGGGGCTGTTCGAGGGTGTAGAAGACGAAGCTGGCATCGGCGCTGAACGCGCCGAAGTAGGCTTCGCGATCGTTACGGGCAAAAGCGGACACCAGATCGGCGGCGGCTTTCAGAACCTGATCACGTTCGTTCATGGTCCATCCTCAGCGGTGGACTACGCCAGGCAGTACGCAGAGCATTTCGTACAGCAGGTTGGCGGCCAACAGCGAGGTGTTACCCGTGGTGTCGTAAGCGGGCGAGACTTCTACCAGATCGCAACCGACCAGGTCGAGGCCTTGGCAGCCACGAACGATCTCGATCGCCTGAATGGTCGTCAGACCGCCGATTTCCGGGGTGCCGGTGCCAGGCGCCCAGGCCGGGTCGATGCCGTCGATGTCAAAGCTCAGGTAGACAGGACCGCCACCGACTTTCTCGCGGACTTCAGCCATCAATGGCTCCAGCGATTTGTGCCAGCATTCTTCGGCCTGAACCACACGGAAGCCCTGGTTGCGGCTCCAGTTGAAGTCATCGGCGGTGTAGCCCTGGGCGCGGAGGCCAATCTGCACGACACGGTCAGGGTCCAGAAGGCCTTCTTCAACGGCGCGACGGAAGGTTGTGCCGTGGGCGATTTTCTCGCCGAACATGTGATCGTTCACATCGGCGTGAGCGTCGATGTGCACCAGGCCGACCTTGCCGTGCTTTTTATGGATGGCCCGCAGGATCGGCAGGGTGATGGTGTGGTCGCCGCCCAGGGTCAGGGGGATCACGTTGTGTTCGAGGATGTCGTCGTAGGCTTCTTCGATGATGCGAACGGCGTCCAGCAGGTTGAAGGTGTTGATCGCCACATCGCCGATGTCGGCAACCGACAGCGAGTCGAACGGTGCAGCACCGGTGGCCATGTTGTAAGGGCGGATCATCACCGATTCGGTGCGGATATCGCGAGGCCCGAAACGGGTGCCAGGGCGCAGGGAAGTACCGATGTCCAGTGGCACGCCTACGAAGGCAGCGTCCAGACCGGCAGCGGTATTCAAGTGGGGGAGTCGCATCATGGTGGCGATGCCGCCGAAGCGCGGCATTTCGTTGCCGCCCAGTGGTTGGTGAAGAATCTTGTCCACGGGTAGGGCCTCATCGTCGTTGTTTTATTTATTGGGTTGCACCGTTCACGGGAGTACGGGCGAACCTTGTGGCGCCGATTCTGCGAAATGTAGTGGCCGGGAAGAATCGCTACGGGCAAATACTTAGTTCAGATTTTTCTAAACTAATGGTCCGTGGAGGATTAGACTTCACTCCGCGGTTGATGTGGTGTGTCGAGCGGCCTTTTCGCTGGCAAGCCAGCTCCTACAGGTTTTGGGTCGTGCACAGCCTCATCTGTAGGAGCTGGCTTGTGTAGGAGCTGGCTTGCCAGCGAAGGCGGCCGAATGCTTGCCACCAGCCTGACCTTGCATCGAGCGGAGTTTGCAGATCCCATGGCCAACGCTTTACCCGACCTGAAACTATTGCGCATCTTCGTCAGCGTGGTGCGACACCAGGGCTTTGCCAACGCCCAGCAGGAGCTCAATCTCTCGACGTCGGCCATCAGCACCTACATGAGCCAGCTCGAAGCGGCCCTCGGCCTGGTGCTCTGCCATCGCGGTCGTGGCGGTTTCAGCCTGACCAGCAAGGGCGAACTGTTCCATCAGGAAACCCTGCGCCTATTGGGCGAGCTCGAAGGCTTCGAGCAATACGCAGCCGCCCTCAAGGGTGAGTTGCGCGGTACCTTGAACCTTGGGGTCATCGACTCCACCGTCAGCGACAAGGCCCTGCCGTTTGCCGAAGCCATCGGTGCCTACAGCCAGGAACACCCGGCCGTGCACTTGCACCTGTCGGTGATGAGCCCTTACGAATTGCAACTTGGCGTGCAGGACAACCGCCTCGACCTGGCCATCGGCGCGTTTTCCACGCGCATGAGCGGCCTGGTGTACATGCCGCTGTACCGTGAACAACACTGGTTGTATTGCAGCACGCGGCATCCGCTGTTCAACGAACGGCGCATTCCCGAACAAGTCATCACCCAACAGCGCATGGTCGGTCGTGGCTACTGGAGCCAGGCCGAACTGGCGCGTCACGGTTTCAAGCACAGTGCCGCGACCGTGGAAAGTATGGAAGCCCAGTTGATTCTGGTGCTGTCCGGCGCCTACATCGGCTACCTGCCGGAGCACTACGCCCAGGCTTGGGCCGACAAGGGTGACTTGCGAGTGTTGCTGCCGGCGACCTTCGGTTATCAGGCGCCATTCTCGATGATCGTGCGTCGGGGCCGTAGTCGCGAGCCGTTGATCCAGACGTTCCGCGACTTGCTGAAAGCCCAACTGAATCAGGCCTGAGAAGATGTCCAGAATCCAATGCCCGCGCTGCCTGCGACCGCAAAGCCACTGTCTGTGCCCATTGATCCCGAGCCTCGACAGCCGCACCCGCGTGTTGCTGTTGCAGCATCTGAGCGAAGTGAACCATGCACTGAATACGGCACGGTTGGCGGCGTTGGGCCTGAACAATGCCGAGTTGATCGTTGGGGAAGTGTTCGAGGATCTACCGACATTGTTGAGCCGGCCGGGGTATCGGGCGCGCTTGTTGTTTCCCGGCGAAGAGGCGCAGCCGATGCAGGCCTGTGCCGCGACAGACGAACCGTTGTTGCTGGTCGTCCCGGACGGCACCTGGCGCAAGGCGCGCAAGATGCTGCACCTCAACCCGCTGCTGGCGGCGTTGCCGAGGGTGACGCTGGCCGAGGGCGGTGTGTCCCGTTATCGGCTGCGCAAGGCGCCGGGACCGGGCGCTTTGTCGACGGTGGAGGCGATTGTGCAGGCGCTTGAAACCCTTGAGGCACCGACCTCTTTTGCGCCATTGCTCAGGCCGTTCGAAGCGTTGATCGAGGGGCAGATTGCGGCGATGGGGGGGGAGACTTACCGGCGTAATCATGCCGACAGTTGATCGTTGTATGTGCCGGCCTCTTCGCGGGCAAGCCCGCTCCCACAGGTTCAATGGCGTTCGCAGATTTTGTGTACACAACGGACACTGTGGGAGCGGGCTTGCCCGCGAAGACGCCGGTTCGATCACCGCAATCTCAGTAGAATGACTACCTCTCCCGCATCGCCTCGGTCCGCGCCTTCAACACTGGCTTGAGCAGATAATCCAGCACCGTTTTCTCCCCGGTAATAATGTCCACCGTCGCCACCATCCCCGGGATGATCAGCAGCGGTTTCACGTCCCCGCCCAAATGGTTTTTGTCCGTACGCACATGAATCAGATAGAAACTGTTGCCCTTGTCGTCGGTGATGGTGTCGGCGCCGATCAACTCCAGTTTGGCGCTCAGACCGCCGTAAATGGTGTAGTCGTAGGCACTGAACTTGACCATGGCTTTCTGGCCCGGATGCAGGAATGCAACGTCCTGTGGCCGTACCTTGGCTTCGATCAACAGGTTGTCTTCCAGCGGCACGATTTCCACCATGTCACTGCCGGGCTGGACCACACCACCGATGGTGTTGACCTTCAATACCTTGATGATGCCGTGAACCGGGGAGACCACGGTGGTGCGGGTCACGCGGTCGTCGATGGCGATGCTCGAGGCCGTGATTTTCGACAGGTCGGTGCGTTTCTCATTCAGCTCTTTGGCGGCTTCCGAACGGAAGGTCTGTTCCGACTCGTCGATCTTGCTTTTGATCTCGTTGATTGCCGATTCCGCCCGGGGAATCGCCAGGGTGGTGGCGTTCAATGAGCCACGAATCTCCACTGCGCTACGTTTGAGGCGCAGGATCTCCACCGGTGACACCGCGCCGGTGCCCACCAGTGGTGCGGACATGTTCATCTCTTGCTGCAACAACGCCAGGCTTGAACTGAATTGACCCTGTTTCGAGCGGAACTCCGCCAATTCCTGGGTTTTTTGCCGAAGTTGCTCGGTCAGGGTGCGCTGTTCGCTGGCCAGTCGGCGTTGCCGCTGTTCGTACAGAGAACGCTCGTCTTCGGCCACTTGCGGAGCCTTGGCGATCACTTCTTCTGACAGCTTGAACGGCCGGCCTTCGGCTTCGGCTGAAAGCCGTTCGACCTGTGCGGTCAAGGCGTAACGATCGGCCTCGCTTTCGCCCTTGTTCGACAGGTAGCGCGTGTCATCCAGGCGCAGCAAGGTGTCGCCCTTGTTCACCATTTGTCCTTCACGAATGAAAATTTCAGTGACGATGCCGCCCTCCAGATTCTGGATCACCTGGACTTTGCTCGACGGAATCGCCTTGCCTTCGCCCATGGTCACTTCCTGCAACACGGCGAACCTGGCCCAGACCAGTGCGCTGACCAGCAGCGCGGCGGCCAGCCACACGGTGATTCGCGACCAGCGCGGTGAGTCCTGCAACGAGGCGCCGGCGGTTTCCGGCATGAACTCGGTTTCGGCACTTTTGTTGAAACTGTCGAAGTAGCCACGGGACCCTTGATCGGCAGACATGGACGACTCCTAGACCGCCGCAGAGCCGACACGGCCCTTGCGCAGTGCATCGATGACCGCTTCTTTCGGACCGTCGGCGACGATCCGTCCGTTGTCCAGCACCACCAGGCGATCCACCAGACTCAACATCGAGGTGCGGTGGGTCACCAGCAGGAGGGTTTTGCCCTGGACCCAGCCGTGGAGTTTTTGCCTCAGGACATCTTCGCTGCTGTTGTCCATGGCGCTGGTGGGCTCGTCGAGCAGCATGATGGGCGGGTCGAGCAACATGGCCCGGGCCAGCAATACCGCCTGGCGCTGGCCACCGGACAGCAGTTGCCCGCGTTCGCCCACGGGCCGGTCGAAGCCTTGCGGGTGTTGCCGGGCCAGTTCGGTGACGCCGGTCATTTCCGCCACTTCGAGCATGCGTGAGTCGCTGATATAGCGCGCGCCGAGGGTCAGGTTGTCGCGCAGGCTGCCGGCCAAAAGCGGCAGGTCGTGGGCGACGTAACCGATTTGATGGCGCAGGTCGGCGACGTCCAGTTGCCGCAGGTCCAGGCCATCGAGCAGCAACTGGCCTTCATCCGGTTCATAGAACCCCATCACCAGTCGCGCCAGGGTGCTTTTGCCTGAGCCGCTGCGGCCGATGATGCCGACGCGCTCACCGGGTTTCATACTGAAGCCGACATTGGCCAGGGCGGGAGCGCTCTGGCCGTTGTAGTGGAAGGTCACGCCGACAACATCCAGCGCGCCTTGCAGTTGGGTGCGCTCCAGCGGCCGCTGTCTGGCGTCGCGCTCCTGGGGCAGGCCCATCAGCGCATCGGTGCTTTTCATGGTCAGTTGCGCTTGCTGGTAGCGCGTGATCAGGCCGGCGATTTGCCCCAGTGGCGCCAATACCCGGCTGCCGAGCATGTAGCTGGCCACCAGGGCGCCGACGCTGAGGTTGCCGGCGATGATGCTGTAGACCCCGGCGACGATGGTCGCCATGCCGGACAACTGCTGGATGAACAAGGTGCCGTTGGTGGCCAGGGCCGACAGGTTGCGCGCGTGGCTGTCGAGGCGGGTGAGGGCGCCGTGGGTGCTTTCCCATTTGTGCTGGCGTTCGCTTTCGGCGCTGCAGGCCTTGAGGGTTTCCAGGCCGCTGAGGGTTTCGATCAGCAACGCCTGGCGTTCGGCGCCGAGGCTGAGGCTTTTCTGCACGGTGTCGCGCAGGCGGACCTGGATCACCATGGCGAAGAGGATGGTGATGGGAAACGCCAGGATCGGGATCACCACCAGCCAGCCTCCGAGCAGGCCGATCACCAGCAGCATCAGCAGGCAGAAGGGCAGGTCGATCAGGCTGGTAAGGGTCACGGCGGTGAGAAATTCCCGCAAGCCCTGGAAGTCATGAATGCTTTGGGCAAAACCCCCGATGGTCGCCGGCCGCGCTTTCATTGCCATGCCGGTGATGCGCTCAAACAGGGTGGCCGACAGGATCACGTCGGTTTTCTTGCCGGCGGTATCCAGCAAGTGCGCGCGCACGACCCGCAGCACCAGTTCGAAAGCGGTGCCAATCAGTAGACCGATCGCCAGCACCCACAAGGTCGAAGTAGCCTGGTTCGGCACCACGCGGTCGTAGGTCTGCATCACGAACAGCGGCACCATCAGTCCCAGCAGGTTGATCAGGAAACTCGCCAGAATCGCGTCGCTGTACAGCCATTTCGACAGCTTCAGCGTATCGCGAAACCAGGCCTGGACCCGAGGCACCAGCGGCGAGCGCAGGTCTTCGAGTTCGTGGCGTGGACGGGCAAACAGCGCCTGGCCACTGTAGTGTCTGGCCAGCTCCTCAGGGCTGAGCCATTGTTCGCCGCCGTCGGCTTCGCTGGGCAGGATCAGCACCTTGCCATCCTCGCCATAACGGCGCAGGACGGCCGTGCGACCGTTGTTGAGCAACAGCAGCACGGGCAGGTTGAGCGGGGAGATGTCCTTGAGGTCACGGCGCAGCAAGCGCGCCTGCAAACCGGCCCGGGCCGCTGCACGGGGCAGCAGGTCCAGGCTCAGGCGTTGGTGTGCCATGGGCAGCCCGGCACTCAGGCTGGCGCGGCTGACCGTCGCGCCGTGGAGTTTGCAGAGGATCACCAGACCGTCCAGAAGCGGGTCATCGAAGCTCAGGCGCGGATCGACACCGGTGTTGCCGGTCTCCATGCTGGTCATTGAACCCTCCCGTGCACTACTTCATTTCAGGCAGACGCGCTTCGTTTTTCACTTCGGTCTGGGCGATCGCGTCGGCGGGCAGTACGACCCGTTGTTTGCTCAACAACTGGCCCATGTTCGCCAAAACTCGGTACATCGAAAATTCTTCGGTGTAGCGCACTTCGGTGTAGCGACGATTGGCGTTGTAGAGTTCGTTTTCACTGTCGAGCAGGTCAAGCAGGGTCCGTTGACCGAGGCCGAACTGATCCTGGTAGGCCATGCGTACGCGCTTGCTGGTGTCGGCGTATTCACGGGCGGTCGGGGTCTGTTTCTTGGCATTGACCATGGCGTTCCAGGCCAGGTGAATGTTCTCGTTGAGCTGGCGCAGGGCATTGTTACGGATGTCCATGGCCTGGTTGATCTTGTGCGAGTCGGAGGCCAGGCGCGCCTTGTCGCTGCCGCCGCGGAACAGGTTGTAGTTCATGAGCACGCCGACCCGCCATTCGTTGTCGTGGCCTTCGTCACCCTGCACGTTGTTGTTGGCGCCCACTGCCGCCTCGGCGTCGAAGCGCGGGTAGAACGGCGACTTGGCGACTTCGTACTGGCTTTCGGCCGATTGCACGTCGGCCTGGGCGGATTTCAGGTAAGGGTTGTTTTCCACCATGCTCTGCTGGGCTTCGGGCAGGGAGGCAGGGACTTCGCCGCGAATCGATGGCGGGGTTTCGAGTTCATCGGGCATACGCCCTACAACGGCGTAAAAGTTCGACTCGGCATCAGCCAGATCCACTTCGGCGGTGTCGAGGTTGTTTTCTGCCAATGCCCGGCGAGCGCTGGACTGGTCGGCATCGGCGTTGCTGCCCACGCCGCGCTGGGTGCGCAGACCGATCTGGTCGTTGACCCGCAAGTGCGCTTGCAGGTTGTTTTTGGCCAGTGTCACCAGCTCGCGGCGCTTGAGTACTTCGAGGTAAACCTCGGTGGTGCGCAGGGCCAGATCCTGAGCCGTACCCTGAGCGTAATAGGCTCGCGAGTTGACCACGCCTTTGGTGCGTTCGACCTCATTGGAAGTGTTGAACCCGTCGAAGAGCATTTGCCGCAGGCGCAATTCCGACTGGGTGTAGTTCAGGGTTTCAGTGTTGTGCCCGCTGGGGGTGAGCGCCCGGGTATTGGTGTTATCGCTATACGCGCGCCCGTAGGCGGCGTTCAGATCGACCGATGGATAAAAGCCCCCTTTGGCGACCTTCACGTCCTCATCCGCCGACAGGCGGCTGTCCACCCGAGATGCCAGCTCCGGGTGGGTCGCGATGGTGCTCTGGATCGCTTCGGTCAGCGTCATGGCCTGAGCCTGGGACGAGCAGGCCATGGCCAAAAGAACCGCGCTGCAGAGGGGGGTTAATAGGCGCATGTACATCTCCCTGATTGCTGATGGTGCTTATCGATCGCCAATTATTTGACGGAATTTATAGGTAAAGTTGTTTCACGTCTTTAACAAAAGAGCTAAGAACATTCTGGAGCGTAGCTAAGAAATTTTTTTCATAACGACTATGCAAAAAAAAACTTATGCGCTCTGTGAAATCCAGCACATTGTTCAATGCGAAAGCCCTTGTTTTATGGGCGCTAGGGCGCTTGTCGGGGTTTGAAGAAAATTCCAATCCACTTATCGACATAGAGCGGAGAAGTGCTGGAGGGGAGGGACGCGAGCGATCTTGTGGCGACGGTTTTTTGTCACTTGAGTGATTCAAGATCGCTACGCATCGCTCACAGGCAAGGTTGTTGCGCACAGGGATCCGATGCCATTGATTGCAGAGGGTTTTTCCCAAAATCGTAAACAGCGCCGTGAGCGACTGGCTGGGCGAGATCGTTGCCAGGGCCACGGCTTACTCAAGTAAACCGGTACCTGGAACACGATCCGCCAGACAACCCGCTTGAGCCATGAGCACGTTCTTCGCACAAACAAGTTGCCGACAGCGGTTGGCAGCGGAGGAAGTGCACATGGCTACGCTCATCGGTATCGTCAGTAAGGTCATCGGTCAGGTGTTCGCGGTCGCGAGCGACGGCACCCGGCGTACTTTGGTCGAGGGGGATCGGCTGTTCGCCGGCGACCAACTGAGCACCGGCGCTGAAGGCGCGGTGGCGGTGCATCTGCAAAATGGCCAGGAGCTGACCCTCGGGCGCGACAGCAGCATGCAGATGACACCGCAGCTGCTCGCCAATCAGATTCCCCATGTGGACCCGCATGAAGCGGTGACGCCGAGCGAAACGCAGCTAACGGATGTCGAACAACTGCAAAAAGCCATTGCAGCGGGCGACGACCCGACCCAATCCGCTGAAGCCACCGCTGCCGGACCTGCCACGACTGCCGGTGTACCGGGCGGCATCCAGGGCAGTGGTCATAGTTTCGTCATGCTCGAGGAAGTGGGCGGGCGAGTCGACCCAACCATTGGCTTCCCCACTGCCGGTTTCAATGGCATTCCTGAACTTCCCGAAGAACGCCTGAACGCTAATCCGGACAACAACGTTGTAGCGGACGAAGCCCCTGTGGTGCCGCCGGTGGTTGTGCAGGTGCCGAACAATCCGGTCACCTTCGAAGGCCTGTCGGAGCAGAACGGCGAGCGGAGCGTCAATGAAGCCAACCTGGCCGATGGTTCGGCGAGGAACGAAGGCTCGCTGACGCGAAGCGGAACCTTCACCATCAATGCGCCAGACGGGCTGACCAGCCTCAGCATCGGCGCAATCAACGTGATCAGCGGCGGTGTGGCGGCAGGTTTTGCGCAGTCGATCACCACCCCTCTGGGCAGTACCTTGACCTTCACTGGTTACAACCCGGCCACGGGCGTGGTCAGTTACAGCTACACCCTCAACCGTGCCGAAACCCATGCCAGCGGCGAGGGGGCCAATAGTCTTACCGAGCACGTCACCGTGGTGGCCATCGACAGCAATGGCGACAGCGCTACCGGTACGCTGGATATCAGCATCATCGACGACGTGCCCAAAGCAGTAGATGACAACAATGGCATCGCCTCGGAGACCCTGCTGACCCTCAATGGCAATGTACTGAGCAACGACGTACAAGGCGCCGACCGGGTGCCGGTCAGTGAAAACAGCGGACCGATTACTCCCGGCACCTTCACCGGCACTTACGGCACCCTGGTGCTGAATGCCAACGGCACCTACACCTACACGCTGAACACCAGCGATGCCGACTTCAAAGCCCTGCATGGCGGCGGTAACGGCATCGAAACCTTCACCTATACGCTGACAGACGCCGATGGCGACAGCAGCACGGCCAACCTGGTGCTGCAGATCCACAACAACGATGACCCGATCACGATTGGCGGTTTGAATGCCGGGGGCGGCGAGTTGACCGTCTTCGAGAGAAACCTCAGCGACGGCAGCGCACCGGATGCCACTGCGCTGACCCAGAACGGCACCTTCACCGTCGCCGCGCTGGACGGTGTGACGACTCTGAACGTGGGCGGCATCGCGGTGGTCACCGGCGGCGTGGCGGCGGGCTTCCCGCAATCGATCACCACGCCATTGGGCAGCACGTTGACCATCACCGGGTTCAACGCCGCGACCGGCGTGGTCAGTTTCAGCTACACCCTCAACGATAACGAAGCCCATCCAACGGCCAACGGCGCCAACACCCTGCCTGAGCAGTTCGCCGTGACCGTGGTCGACGACAACGGCACCACGACCACCGGCTCACTTGACGTCAACATCGTCGATGACCTGCCAAAAGGCGTGGACGACAGCAACGCTTCGACCGCTTCGGAAAACCTGCTGACCCTCAACGGCAACGTACTGAGCAACGACGTGCAAGGCGCGGACCGGGTGACAGTGGGCGAAAACACCGGCCCGATCACCCCCGGCACTTTCACCGGCACCTACGGCACCCTGGTGCTGAATGCCAATGGCACCTACACCTACACGCTGAATATAAGCGATGCCGACTTCAAGGCCTTGCACGGCGGCGGCAGTGCGACGGAGACCTTTACCTATACGTTGACGGATGCGGACGGCGACAGCAGCACGGCCAACCTGGTGCTGCAGATCCACAACAACGATGACCCGGTGACGATTGGCGGATTGAACGCTGAGGGCGGCGAGTTGACCGTCTTCGAGAGAAACCTCAGCGACGGCAGCGCACCGGATGCCACTGCGCTGACCCAGAACGGCACCTTCACCGTCGCCGCGCTGGACGGCGTCACGACTCTGACCGTCGGTGGCATCGCCGTAGTCACCGCAGGTGTGGCCGCCGGCTTCCCGCAATCGATCACCACGCCATTGGGCAGCACCCTGACCATCACCGGGTTCAATGCCGCGACCGGCGTGGTGAGCTACAGCTACACGCTGGTCGATAACGAAGCCCATCCAACTGCCAACGGCGCCAACAGCCTGCCTGAGCAGTTCGCCGTGACCGTGGTTGATGACAACGGCACCACCGCCACCGGTTCACTGGACGTGAACATCGTCGACGACCTGCCGAAGGGCATGGACGACAGCAACGCTTCGACCGCCTCGGAAACCCTGCTGACCCTCAACGGCAACGTGTTGAGCAACGACGTGCAAGGCGCCGACCGGGTGACGGTAGGCGAAAACGCCGGCCCCATTACCCCCGGCACTTTCACCGGCACTTACGGCACCCTGGTGCTGAATGCCAACGGCACTTACACCTACACCCTCAACACCAGCGATGCCGACTTCAAGGCCCTGCACGGCGGTGGCAACGGCAGCGAAACCTTCAGCTACACCATCACCGATGCGGACGGCGACAGCAGCACGGCCAACCTGGTGCTGCAAATCCACAACAACGACGACCCGGTGACAATTGGTGGATTGAACGTCGAGGGCAGCGAACTGACGGTCTACGAGAAAAACCTCAGCGACGGCAGCGCACCGGATGCCACTGCGCTGACCCAGAGCGGCACCTTCACCGTGACCGCCCTCGACGGCGTCACGACCCTGAGCGTCGGCGGCATCGCCGTGGTCAGCGGCGGTGTGGCCGCCGGCTTCCCGCAATCGATCACCACGCCATTGGGCAGCACCCTGACCATCACCGGGTTCAATGCCGCGACCGGTGTCGTGAGCTACAGCTACACCCTCAACGATAACGAAACGCACCCGACCGCCAACGGCGCCAACACTTTGCCTGAGCAGTTCGCCGTGACCGTGGTCGATGACAACGGCACCACGACCACCGGTTCACTGGACGTCAACATTGTCGACGACCTGCCAAAAGGTGTGTACGACAGCAATGCTTCGACCGCCTCGGAAACCCTGCTGACCCTCAACGGCAACGTGTTGAGCAACGACGTGCAAGGCGCGGACCGCGTGACGCTTGGCGAAAATGCGGGCCCGATCACCCCCGGCACCTTCACCGGCACTTACGGCACTCTGGTGCTGAATGCCAACGGCACCTACACCTACACATTGAACACCAGCGATGCCGATTTCAAAGCGTTGCACGGCGGTGGCAACGGCAGCGAAACCTTCACCTACACCCTCACCGATGCCGACGGCGACAGCAGCACCGCGAATCTGGTGCTGAACGTCTACAACAACGACGATCCGGTGGTCCTCAACGGCCTCAACGTATATGGCGGTGAGCTGACGGTTTACGAAAAAAACCTCAGCGACGGCAGCAGCCCGGACGCACCGGCCCTGACCCAGAGCAGCACCTTCACGGTGACCGCCCTCGATGGCCTGCAAACCCTGACCGTCGGCGGCATCGCCGTGGTCAGCGGTGGCGTGGCCGCCGGCTTCCCGCAATCGATCACCACGCCATTGGGCAGCACCCTGACCATCACCGGGTTCAACGCGGCGACCGGTGTCATCAGCTACAGCTACACCCTCAACGATAACGAAGCCCATCCAATGGCCAACGGTGCCAATAGCCTGACCGAGAACTTCAACGTCGTGGCCACCGATACGGACGGCGACAGTGCGACCGGGCAGATCAACGTCAACATCGTCGACGATCTGCCAAAAGGCGTGTACGACAGCAATGCTTCGACGGCTTCGGAAACCTTGCTGACCCTCAACGGCAACGTGCTGAGCAACGACGTACAAGGCGCCGACCGGGTAACGCTCGGCGAAAATGCCGGCCCGATCACCCCCGGCACTTTCACCGGCATCTACGGCACACTGGTACTGAATGCCAATGGCACCTACACCTATACGCTGAACCCCAGCGATGCCGATTTCAAAGCCCTGCACGGCGGCGGTAACGGCACCGAAACCTTCACCTACACCCTCACCGATGCCGACGGCGATAGCAGCACGGCCAACCTCGTGCTGCAGATCCACAACAATGATGACTCGATCACGATTGACGGTTTGAACGTCGAGGGCGGCGAACTCACCGTCTTCGAAAAAAACCTCAGCGACGGCAGCAACCCGGACGCACCGGCCCTGACGCAGAGCAGCACCTTCACCGTCACGGCCCTGGACGGTGTAACGACCCTGACCGTCGGCGGCATCGCCGTGGTCAGCGACGGCGTGGCCGCCGGCTTCCCGCAATCGATCACCACACCATTGGGCAGCACCCTGACCATCACCGGGTTCAATGCCGCGACCGGTGTCGTGAGCTACAGCTACACCCTCAACGATAACGAAGCGCACCCGACGGCCAATGGCGCCAACACCCTGCCTGAGCAGTTCGCCGTGACCGCGGTCGACAACAACGGCACCACGGCCACCGGATCACTCGACGTGAACATCGTCGACGACCTGCCGAAGGGCGTGTACGACAGCAATGCTTCAACGGCCTCAGAAACCCTGCTGACCCTCAACGGCAACGTGCTGAGCAACGACGTGCAAGGCGCCGACCGGGTGACGATCGGCGAAAATGCTGGTCCGATCACTCCCGGGACCTTCACCGGCCTCTACGGCACCTTGGTGCTGAATGCCAACGGCACTTACACCTATACGCTCAACACCAGCGATGCGGATTTCAAGGCATTGCACGGCGGTGGCGATGGCATCGAAACCTTCACCTACACCCTCACCGACTCGGACGGCGACAGCCGTACCGCCGACCTGGTCCTGAATGTCTACAACAACGACGATCCAGTGACCCTCAACGGCCTCAACGTGTATGGCGGTGAGCTGACGGTCTACGAAAAAAACCTCAGCGACGGCAGCAGTCCCAACACACCAGCCCTGACCCAGAATGGCACCTTTACCGTCACCGCGCTGGACGGCGTCACCACCCTGAGCGTCGGCGGCATCGCCGTGGTCAGCGGCGGCGTGGCCGCCGGCTTCCCGCAATCGATCACCACGCCATTGGGCAGCACGCTGACCATCACCGGCTTCAACGCGGCGACCGGCGTGGTCAGCTACAGCTACACCCTCAACGATAACGAAACGCACCCGACCGGCAACAACGCCAACACCCTGCCTGAGCAGTTCGCCGTGACCGTGGTCGACGACAACGGCACCACCGCCACCGGCTCGCTGGACGTGAATATCGTCGACGACCTGCCCAACGCCGTGGACGACAGCAATGGCACCGCCTCGGAAACCTTGCTGACGCTGAGCGGCAACGTGCTGAGCAACGACGTGCAAGGCGCCGACCGGGTAACGATCGGCGAAAACACCGGCCCGATCACCCCCGGCACTTTCACCGGCCTCTACGGCACCCTGGTGCTGAATGCCAACGGCACTTACACCTACACCCTCAACACCAGCGACGTGGACTTCAAAGCCCTGCACGGCGGTGGCGACGGCATCGAAACCTTCACCTA